>JBGQCZ010000700.1:0-3426 GCA_041495645.1 Gemmataceae bacterium
CGTGTTTGTCTTTTTGCCGTAGTGCTTGATTTGACACGTGGTCTGCGTGGCCGGGGCTGAGTCTTCGACGCCCCGGTGGACGACTCAGTCCCGCACCGGGGCTTCGAAGACTCAGCCCCGGCCACGCAACCTCGACTAACGGACGGCCTTGTCATTTCTGTTTGACGTGTTCCAGCGTGACTAGCATTATGCCGTCGTCCTCACCGGATTTGAACTCCGTGGGGCGGACAGTCGTATCCTTCGAGAAATATGGCATGCATATTGTCAACTGGTCCTTTTCCAGTTTGTAAATGCAGGCTGCGATTTGATCCTTTTCGACGCCATCCAGTGAGGTGATGTCGATTTGCTTGGGCGACTTGGAAGAATCGAGCTTGAACGTCTTCTTGCGCTCTCTGCCATCTCCAGCGGCACTCCGGGCGGTTAGATTGGCGTCCTTGAAGATTAACCGCAAGTTCTTTGTTTCGGCGTCGTCCTTTTTTTTCCCTTTAATTTGTATCTCGACGACTTGCCACTCTCCTTGCAGGTTCTTTGTGTCGTCGTCGGCGCGGGCGAAAGACCCCGTGACGGCGGCAAGCAGCAGCGCGATGCTCGTGAAGTTTTTCATTGACACTCTCCTTGGAATTTGGGCGCGTTGCCTTTTTGACATTCATCGATTGCTACCGCACCCAGCGTTGCATTTCCATATTCAGTCCGATCTGGTCCGACGGCTAGGTCTTTCATCGCGACCGGTCTGTGGTTATGGCATTCCGTTTGATGGGTGTAGTCTCCATTTCCCATCACCATAGTCAACCGTAGACTGCCATTGTCGCACCGCAACTGGTCGAGAACCCCATGAGCGACGATAACAAGCCGCCGGTGGAAACCGTTCCCGCTCCGATTCTGGCCCCGCCGCCGGCTCGTGGCGTTGCGCCGTCTTCCACGTTACGCCTTATTGAAGAGATGATCGCCCTGCGGGAAACCACCGCCCGGCAATTGAAGTTCTTCGAACAGACGATTCGCCAACTGAAGGAGGAATCGCAGTCGAATTTCAACGGCTTAGTCACCGAAACCACCAAAGCCTATCAGCAAATGCGTCAGGAACTTCACGGCGAGAAGCGGAACGCGCTGGCCGTGCAAACGGAACTGTTGGAAGTGTCGCTCGATCTGGCCCGCATCGTGTCGGCTCGGCCGGGCGACGAGGACTCGAAGGCGCTGGCCGCCTGGGGCGAATCGGTCGCCGTGCTGGCCCGCAAAGTCGAAGCCATGCTCGAACGCCTCGGCATCCGCCGCTACGACGCCGTCATCGGCGCGGCCTACAACCCCGCCCTCCACGAAAGAGTTGGCAACAAGCGAGTCGATGGCCTGGGACCACTGTTGGTGGCCGAACAGATTGAACCGGGTTACGCGAGTCCCCAGCCGGAGTTCGTACTGCGGCGGCCAAAAATACTAGTGAGTGAGTAATATTGCGGTAACGACGACGAATAAACCATACGGGATGTTCCAGAGTTTAACCACAAAGGCACAAAGACACGAAGAAGGCAATTGATCTGGTTTCTTCGTGTCTTTGTGCCTTTGTGGTTCAAATGAGAAATAAGCCATGCCTTTTATTGGGATCGACTTCGGCACCAGCAATTCGGTCGTGGCCAATTTTCAGTTTGGGCAGGCGGAAGTTTTGCCCAACCGCGAGGGCCACAAGTACACGCCTTCGGTCGTGACCTTGCGGCGCGACGGGTCGTTGGCGTTTGGACAGGAAGCGAAGGAGACCTTCGACGAATCGCGGTCGATTCGCTCGATCAAGCGCATTCTCGGCAGCTCCGAGCGCGTCGGGTTGCTCGGCAACAGCATGCGGCCCGAGCAGATCGCGGTGATGCTCTTCAGCTTGCTGAAGAAGGACGGCGAGGAATCGCTCAAGGAAGCGTTCGGCAAAGCCGTGGTGACGATCCCCGCCAATTCCAAAGGCCTGGCCCGCAACGCCACCAAACTGTGCGCCGCGGCCGCCGGCATGCACGTTCTCACGCTCATCAATGAGCCGACGGCCGCCGCCATCTGCTACGGCCTGAATGCCCGCGACGATCAGACCGTGCTGGTCTACGATTTCGGCGGCGGCACGCTCGATGTGACCATCCTACGCATCCATCACGGCATCTTCGAGGAAGTCAGCAGCAAGGGCATCGGCAAACTCGGCGGTGATGATATCGACCTGGCGGTGGGTGAAATTGTCGGCAAGCGGTTCGAGGAAAAGACCGGCTTCGACATTCTCAACTCGCCCTACCGCACGCCGTTCTTATTGGCCGTCGAACGCGCCAAGATCGAGCTGTCAAATGACACGCGCGCGGTGGTGCGGGCGCCGGAAATCGTACCCGAACGGCACCTGAGCGTCGAAGAGGAACTCGACCGGCACACGCTGGAAAAGGCGATCATGCCGCTGGTGTTGAAATCAGGCGAGGCCATTGACCAGGCGCTGACCCTGCGCGGGATGACCTCACGCGACATCGACAAGGTGCTGTTGGTGGGCGGCACGAGCAAGATCCCGTTCATTCGGCGCTTCGTGGCCGAGCGGCTGGGCGGCAAGGAACCGGAACCGTTCGACAAGGTCGATCCGATGACCTGCGTGGCCCAAGGCGCCGCGATTGTTTCGGCGATCCTGCAAAACGCGCCCGGCTTGGATCGCTACGCCTACTCGGTCAAGCTCGAGCATTCGCTGTGCGCCAACCCCATCAACGAGCGCAACGAGGTCTATCTCGACCCGATCATCAAACGCGGGTCCGACATTCCCTGCAAGTTCACCAAGACCTATTATCCCGTGGCGGACCCGTGCGAGCGCGTGATGATCAGCGTGTTCGAAGGCGACGTGTACACCAATCCGGACGATCAAGAAAACGTCATGCTGGCCGAGATTCCCTGGGAGTTCCGGCCGCCCCGAACCCAACGCGACGGCGCGCTGGACGTGACCTACGAATACTCGGACGACGGCATCCTCACCGTGGAAATCCTCGACCCGCACAATCAACAGCGCAAGCGCTACGCGATTCAGCAGGCCAGCGAGGACCAACTCACCGTATCGCAAGTGTCGCGGATGAAGAAGATCAACGAGGATTTGTTGACCAAATCCGCGCAGATGGAAAATACGCTGGAATACAAGGAAGCGCTCGAAGTGTTGAAAAAGACCGAGCAGGACGTCATTCCCAAACTCGACAGCGCCGACGACCGCCGCGACCTCGAAGAACTTTGCCGCCAGGTGCGCCAGGCCATCAGCTCGGCCGAGAAGGGAAAGATGGTCGAGGCAACCACGCTGCTGAGCGACCGGCTGCTGAATTACGCCTATTTGCTGTGAATTCGTTTAGCCGCGAGGGGAGCTTGGCGACCCGAGCGCGCGCGGGGGGCCAACCTACCCAACCGGCGTAACCAAATAAAAGCAAAAATGGGGAAAAAAACAGCCCGGCGCGA
>JBGQCZ010000701.1:0-3426 GCA_041495645.1 Gemmataceae bacterium
CACCAGCACCAACACTTTCGCTCCGCACGAGAAGCCGCGAGCGGAGTGTGTCCCGATGTTTCCTATCTGCCCCAGCTCTTCTCGCGAGCCGGCCGAAACTCGTCGCCAGCCACCCAAGTCGGCAATCGTTCGGCATTCGCGACCTCGCGAGCAAGGTCGCTCGCAAAGCGAACCAGCACGACAAAGCCCGAATAGTCCCAGTCCGCGCCCACTTCGTCTTGCGGCGTGTGGTAAGTCTTGGCGATAAACTCCTCGATGGCCTTGCGCGCGAATCCCGCCGGCTTACCTTTGATTTTTTCGCCGGCACTCACCGAAAACGCCGGCACGCCCGCGCGAGCCAGCGCGAAATGGTCGGAGCGATAGAAAGTTCCCTGACTCGCCCGCCGATCCGGTTCGATCTCAAGGTCATGCTTGTGCGCCACGTCCTTGACAATCGGCCACGCCGTCGTCCGTTCCGCGCCGTTCACGACGACCGATTCCGGCACGCCTAGCGGCAGGATCATATCGAAATTCAAATTGATCGCAGTCTTGCCCAACGGAACGATCGGGTGCTGAGCGTAATGCAGTGCGCCGAGCAGTCCTTTCTCCTCCGCCGTCGTCGCCAGGAACAAGGCCGATCGCTTGGGCCGCGGCGATTGCGCACTCCAGGCGCGGGCCAGTTCCAACAGGATCGCGCAGCCGGTGGCGTTGTCGGCGGCGCCGTTGTAAATGTTGTCGCCCAGGACCGCCCGGCCCACGCCGAGATGGTCCCAATGCGCCGTGAAGATCACCGCTTCCGATTTCAGGATCGGATCGCTGCCTTCGATCATGCCAATGACATTCTTGCTGACGATGTTTTCGAGCTTGGTCGGGATGCGGCCTTTGATGTTGAATCCTAGCGGGACGGCCTTGAAGCCGCGCGTATCGGCCGCTTTTAGTGCGCCGTCCACGGTCAGCCCATTGAGCGCCAGCAGTTTTTCGCCCGCCTGCCGCGACAACCAGCCGGCGAACGCCAATGCCGGTTCGCCGGGGGTTCGCTTGAGTTGCGCGCCGTCGAGCGGCTGGACGACGGAAAACGGGTACCCGGCCGTCTCGGTGGTATGGACGATCAAGCAGGCCTTTGCCCCGCGTCGCGCGGCTTCCTCAAACTTGAAGGTCCAGCGCCCGTAATAGGTCAGCGCCTTTCCGCCGAAGAACTTGGGATCGTCCGACGGCGGTTCGTTCGTGAACAGGACCACCACCTTGCCTTTCACATCGACGCCCTTGTAGTCGTCCCAATCGAATTCCGGGGCGGTGATGCCGTGGCCCATGAAGATGGCCTCGGCGTCGAATTCTTTCAACGGCCGCTGGGTATGACTGGTCCCCGCAAACTCCTCCTCGCAACGGAAGTCGACGACGCGCTCGCCTTTTGTCGCGGCGAGCGTGGCCTTGGAATCGGTCGTGACGCGCAGCAGCGGCACTGGCTGAAAGAAAGTGCCGCGTTGCCCGGCGGGCTTGAGGCCGGCCTTCTCGAATTCGCGGGCGATGAATTCGGTCGCCAACTCCTCGCCGCGCGTGCCGGGCCCGCGGCCTTCGAGCCGGTCGCTGGCAAGGTACTTAATGTCGGCGCGAATACGGTCGGCTGAAACGGATTTGTCATCGTTTGGCTCCGCCGCAAAGCCCTGGATGAATGCAACGCTCGTCATTCCGGCGATCGTGAGCAAGAGTCGGAAGCGCATGGTGGATTTCTCTTGACTCGATCAGTACCTCGTCTCTTCACGATGATGGGAATTCCCGGCATTCGGGTCAATGGCCTGTTATCGACCAAGGATAAGTTGGCACGGTGCAGGTCGCCCCTGTACACTCGTAATGCGTGATTGATTGTTCCAGACCGCGCCGGGGATGCGAATGCTGAAGTGGCTTAGCCTGTTCCTTGACGACCCGCAGACCGCCGAAGCGCGGCTTTTGAAGCAGTTACTCAAGGAATCGCCGGAGTATCCCGATTGGTCATCCTCCGTGCAGCCGGTCCTGAATCGTCTCTTGGAAAGCAGCCAGATCCGCCGGCCGCTCGTATGCAAAGTGCTCGACATGCCGATAATCAATGCCTTTGCGTTGCCACACAAGACGATTGTGTTGTCCCAGTTGTTCGTGGAGTTTTGCCGGGATCAGCGGGACCAAATCGCCTTCGCGCTCGCCCATGAAGTCGCCCACATCCATCTCGGACACGCCCGGAAGCGTGTTTTGGCAAACACCATGATGACCGTCGCCCCGCTAGCAAATCCGATCCTGGGTATCGGTCTTCGCATGCTGTTCGATCGGGCGTACACGCGCGAACAAGAATTCGAGGCGGATGACTTGGCGGTCAGACTGTCATCTCGGGCCGGCTATGCACCATCTGGGTCAACTGCACTTCTCGAACGGCTCGGATCAGTGAGCGCTCCAGGGAATCTCGTTTCCCAGTTACTGGGGACGCACCCACCCTGGCAGGAGCGGGTCAACTTGCTGACGAGAGTGATTCACGCGTGATCCGCGGAATGGCAACGTCCCCGACCGGTTTGCTCGACATGTGCAATACGACAACGCCCGAAGTCGGGATGGGTCTTGCTCGGCTTGGCAGCGGCACTAGGATGACCAACGGACGTGGCCGGGGCGGTAGCAACGCTCCGGCCACTTCGTCATCGGATCTTTTTCTTGCCGCCTTAGCTCAGCGGTAGAGCACCGCTTTCGTAAAGTATCCCGAAAACAGAAAACCCCGGATTTCGCGGGGTTTTTGCATTTTCCGTGACACCAGTTTACCCCAGGAACCATCATACGCGGGCGTCAACGGGCGTCAGCCCAACACCACTTTTTTTCTCGCGCAATTCAGCCAGCAACAACCATGTGATGAGTGTCGATGTCGGGGTAGAGCGAGTCCTGGCCGTCCTCGCTGCAATCCCAAGGGGAACCGAACAATCGAGATCGAGGATTGACACAACTTTGCTGCCAGCAATCAGCTTGGGCGATTCCAGTGCCCACGGGACTTGGGAGCGCGACGCAGAATCCGGCGCACTTTCCCGAAATGCAGACCTTGATCGCGTGATCGTGGCGTGGCCGTCACTCTCGGCGCGTATCCGTGCGGCCGTTCTGGCGTTGATCGAAGCGGAATCCGCCTGAACGCGAAATCGCCCGCCAGGAGCTCTGGCTTCGCGTCAGTGCCACGATTCGGATGTAAACCGGCCAACGAGTCGCCCAGTGCTCTCGACGCGGCTGAGGTAATAGCAACGACGTCGGCAGTGAAAAGAGCCGCGGGACTGACTACCGCGGCTCTTGCGAAGTCTTGCGAGTTGGTGCGAAGTTGGCTTCAGCCACCACCAAATGCCCCATCAGCCAATTGACGACCGCATGATGGGTGTCGATGTCCGATTAGAGCAAGTCTTGCCCCTCGGCGCCATTTGATTTGATCCGCTCGCACGGCCCAATTACAATCTC
>JBGQCZ010000702.1:0-3420 GCA_041495645.1 Gemmataceae bacterium
AACCTGACCCGGCATATGAGATGGCGTTGATTCGCGACGACACAAAGAAGACGCTGTTGCCCTTGCTGCCGTGGTCGCTGCATCCGGCGATTGAGCGATTTCGCGAATTGGCTCGGGACTTCCGGTTGTTGGCGTGCGAGCAACGCACGCCGGATGCGGCGGCGGTTTGGTGGGATGTGTTGCGGGCAATCGGCGGCGAGATTGTCGAGGTGACGGGGTTCGCGACGGCGGAGAAATGGGACCCGACGAAGCCGTTTTCATTCCAGGGACGGTTCGAAAAGAGCGGGCTATTGCAATTCTCGACTCTGCCCAAGAGTGCGGATCTGCTCATTCAATTCACTGCTACCGGTCCGGATTCGGAAGTTCGCTTATCGGGTTCATCGATGGAAAGCTCGCTGACGATCGCTCGGCGAACGGCCAGTGGCGAGTGGAGCGAGGAACATTTTCCGGCCTGGGATGCGTGGCCGGCTCTGGTGCCGATTATCGAGGCGGTGTGCGAGAATCCGACCGCGCCGTCGCGCGTTTCCTGGCAGGACGCGATTCACGGGTTGGAACTGGACGACGCGCTCAAGCGCAGTATCGAGAAGCGACGGGCCCAATCGCTGGAGTACCGCGAGGTCAGTGAGGAGATTAGCACGAAGGGAACGCTCACGCTGATCGGTTGCGGGATGATCTGGGTAATCCTGCTGGTGTTTGGCGTATCGATCTGGATTCCGTGGGTCCGCTGGGCTGTGGTGCCATTATTGGGAGGATTCTTGTTGCTGCTAGGCATGAAATGGTTAGCACGGAAGCCGGCGCAATAAATTCCTGTTTACGTTTCGCGCTCGTTGAATGGCGGATGGCGGCGCGAGCGCGAAAACGTAAACGGGGTTATTTCCCGTTCTTGCCGTTGGTGCGTGATTTGGCGAAGGCGGCGGCGCCGAAGATGCCGGAATCGTCCTTGAGCGCGGCCGGTACGCAGCGGACGCCGTCGGCCGCGCCGGGGAGCACGTAGCGCTGGGCGATTTCCCAAATGCGATCGAGGAACGAATCGCCGAGCGCGCCCGCGACTCCGCCGCCGATCACGATCACTTCCGGATTCAGGAAATTCACCATGCTGCCGATGGTCACACCCAGGGCGCGGGCCGCGTCGTCCACGAGCCTGGTGGCGATCGGATCTTCTTCTTGATAAAGCTCCGCAAGCTGAGAACTTTTCACTTGATTGAGATCAATGTTCTTCCATTTCCTTCGAACGCGCTTGGGGGCGTCGTCGAGAAACTTCTTGGCCCGCTTGATCTGGAAGCGGCGGCCGGCGATGGATTCGAGTTCGGTCCCGCGACGCCAATGCAAGATAATGTGGCCGATTTCGCCGGCATTGAAATTGAAGCCGCTGTAAAGTTCGCCGTTGACGATAATCCCGCCGCCTACGCCCGTACCGACGAAGATTCCCAAGACATGCTTGGCGCCCTTGGCGGCCCCGTGCGTAAACTCGCCATAAGTGCCCATGCGAACGTCGTTTTCGAAATGAACGTGCCAATTCCAGCTCTTCGGCGTGACTTTCGCCAGCTCCATGTCGCGCCATTCCAAATTTGGCGCGTAACGAACCGTGCCCGTGCGCGGATCCACCTGCCCGGGTATGCCCATCCCCATCGCGCGAACGGCAGCCGGCTCGACGCCTGTTTGCTGAAAGAGCTCTTCAACAGCGATGTTGATTCGCTCAAATATGACCTGAGCGCCCATTTTTGCTTCAGTGGCTTGCTTGGCACGAGCCAACAGGCGGAACTTCTCGTCGAAGAGCCCAGCGAGGATCTTCGTACCACCCAAATCCACACCGATCCAATGGTGACTCATGGTGCGTGTTAAACCGGGTAAGTTGTGCGCGTCTTGGTAGTTGCAGCTGAATTGTACTGACCGCCTCATCGCAAGACAGCTGTTGCTGGCGCCGAAGGTGGGGTTGCCCACGGCGAACCTCGCGGAGTATAGCCGCTCGGTGCCGTGTTGAATGGAGGCGAAAAGCCTATGCGATGTGCGGGATTATTGGCTGGATTGGCGTTATGTGCGTTGGGACGCCCGGCGGTTGGCCAACAACCGTTGGTTCCATTGCCCCAGTCTTCGCGCCCGGAGCTGATGACCGACCCATCGCTTTTGCCGTCAGGCCGGCCGACACGCCTGCCGGATGACGTTGTCTCCAGCGGCAGCTCCGCGCAGGTCGTACTGAACTTCGAGTATCTGCTGCTGCGTCCGCGACGACAGGCCAGCGATTTTGCCATCGCCGATCCGAATACCGACGGCGTGGTGGAAGGCCCCATTCAATCGCTCGATGCGGGTTTCCGCAGCGGATTCCGCGTCGGCGCCGGTTACCGGCGGAGCGGTTCGCCCTGGCAGATCGATTTGTCTTACACTTGGTATCGCGCCACCGATTCATTGGCGGTGAACGCTCCGGCGGGCGGATTGCTGTGGGCGACGCAGACGCGGCCTGGAATCATCGAAGTTGCCGACACGGCGACGGCCTCGACCCGCTGGGCGCACGACATTGTCGACTTGCGAATCGGTCGCGATTTCTGCGGCGACTCGGCACTCGCGTTGAGCGTACAGGCGGGTCTGCGAATCGCGCATATCGGGCAGGATTTCAGTGCATTCTACGACGGCATCAATGCGGCCCAGACTCAAGTGGCAAGCGGGTTCGATTTTGTCGGGGCGGGGTTAATGTTCGGCGGCGAAGCGCATTGGGCTGCTTGGCGCGGATTCAGCCTATTTGGTTTCGGCCGCGGCGGCATGCTCCTTGGAGCGACTACGTCTCACTTGCGCGAAACCGACAACAGCGGCCTGACCGTGAACTCGGATATCACAGATCGATCGGCGGTGGTTATCCCCGTATTGGAAATGGGGCTTGGCGTGGCTTGGAAGTACCGAAACTGGAATGCTCGGGCCGGGTACGAAGTCAGCAATTGGTTCCAACTCATCAGCACACCCGATTTCGTCGACGACGTGAATCGCGGCCACTTGACGCGCCGCCAAAGCAATTACAGCGTCGACGGCTTCTTCTTCCATGTCGGCTACAGTTACTGACGCGTGCAAATGGCAACCGAACCGGCCAGGAACTTACCCGTTACGCGCGCAAAAAACATTGATTTCTGATGAAACCGGGCAAATCGCAGTCAAAATTCGGCGATTTGTGCCGCGATGCGCTCCGGATGTGACGGCCATGAATGTTGACTATTTTGATCGCGGTTTCTAAGGCGCACGATTTGGGCGCGCCCAACCTGGCGCCCTGACACCCTTACACTTTTCCAAGCAGGAAACCGCCACTCTTGGTACAATTCCAGCGAATTCTCTTCGCAAGCCGAAAGGCCGGCACGTGCTTGAGCAGTGGCACATCCTGACGCTGGAAGCGGGTCCGCGGCCTGCGCTGATCCTCGACATATCCGAGAGCGCGTTGCC
>JBGQCZ010000703.1:0-3418 GCA_041495645.1 Gemmataceae bacterium
CAAGCTCGCGATCCTGCGCGCCGTCTCGACCGGCGACAACGCCCATTCGTCGAGCGGTTATTACATGATGACCGGCCGGCCGCATCAGCCGCAAAACGTCGAGAACGCCAACCCCGGCCCGCCCAATGACTGGCCCACGCTCGGCGCTCTGGTTCAATCGCTGCGCCGAGGACCAGGCCCATTGCCCGGCGCGATCCGCCTGCCGATGCGCATCTTCAATACCGATGGCTCGGTGTGGCCCGGCCAGGATTCCGGCTTCCTCGGCCGCGTCGCCAACCCGTGGCTCTTCACATGCAAGCCCCACGCTGTGCCGTTCAGGATTCCCGAATTTTCTCTCGATGCCGCCACGCCGATTCAGCGCTTGAATGAACGGCAGACATTGTTGCAGCGATTGGATGAGAAGCTATCGGCAGCCGAACGCGGTGGCCTGCTCGCGACATTCGACCAACAACAGCAAAAGGCGTTTGATATTCTCGTTTCGGCACAAGGCGGCGGCGCGGTGCAGCTCGATCGCGAACCGGCGGTCACGCGCGATCGTTACGGCCGCGCCCCGTTCGGCCAGAGCGTGCTGTTGGCCCGGCGGCTCATTGAAGCCGGCGTGCGCCTGGTGCAGGTGAACTGGTATCGTGGTGCGGACGAACCCTCGGACAACCCGTGCTGGGATTCGCACACGAAGGAAGCCGAACGCCTGCGCAAAGTGCTGATGCCGCCAATGGATCAGGCCTTTTCAGCCCTGCTCGACGACTTGACTCAACGCGGAATGCTCGACGAGACGCTCGTGGTGTGCATGGCCGAATTCGGCCGCTCGCCGCGGATCAACAAAGCCGGCGGGCGGGATCATTGGGGCTCGGTCTTCTCGGCGGCGCTTGCGGGCGGAGGTATTCGCGGCGGCGTGGTTTACGGCGCGTCGGACGCGCAGGGCGGCCAGCCGAAGGAGGGCCGCGTCGTGCCGCAAGACCTCACCGCCACCATTCTGCATTGCCTCGGCATCGAACCAGCCAGCGAAATCCACGACCGCCTCGGCCGGCCCATCGCCGCCTGCACGGGCACGGCAATCAAGCAGGTCTTGGCGTGACGCGTCAGCCTACGACGCCGGCTGTGCCTTCTTCAGCAAATCGCGAATCTCCATCAGTAGTTCCTGGTCCTTGGTGGGCGGCGGCGGGGCGATCGCTTCCTCTTTCTTCTCGCGCATCACGAAGCCCAAGAATTTGCGGATGAAGATGAATAGGGCCAATGCCACGATCACAAACTCAACGATGGTGCCCAGAAACTCGCCGTAGGGAACAGCCTTGCCATTCACGACCCATTTCCAGTTCGTGTAGTTTTGTTCGGTCGGCATGATCAAGCTGATCAGCGGCATGATGATGCTGGTAACCAACGAGTTGATGATTTTGCCGAACGCGGCGCCGATGATGATGCCCACGGCCAGGTCGATGACATTTCCCTTGAGCGCAAATGCTTTGAATTCCTCTATGAGCGAAAACGCCTTCTTGGTGGCGCCGAGCGAAGCGACGCTTTTGATCCGGTCCATGTCAACCTCTGCGCAAAGTGAAATGTTGTCAAGCACGAAGCGCGGCGCGTAGCCGCGCTTTCTTCAGAAAAACGTATGGAATTGGCGCGATGCAGAGCTATTTGCGTTCGATGTGAATGCGGGCCCGCATCTGTTGTCCGATCATCAACGGATTCTTGGGGTCCGGTTTGATGCGGATGATGCACTCGCAGGTGCGCGTGTCGTTCATCTGGTCGGGTTCGAAGGCCGAACCGCGCGGACGCGTGAACCAATTCGCAACGCGCTCGACGGTCCCGGTCCATTCATGTTTGCGGCTTGGCGACTTGTCGTGCAGCGTTACGGTCATTCCCTTCTTCACCAAATGGGCCCGCTCCTGGTCCACTTCGACGCGGGCGATCAGATCGCCTTCGGGGCAAAAGACGATGGGCGGTTGGCTGCCGGGAAACATGGTCGGGCCAAACTGTTCACCGACGCGGATATTCAAGGCAATGACGCGGCCATCAAACGGTGCCTTGATCGAGTACGCTTCGAGCGCGGCCTTGCCGGCGGCGACTTCTTTCTCGGCTTTCTTGAGGTTCTCCTCGTGCTCTTTAAGCGGCAGCGTCGGGTCAATGCTCTTCAACAATTCGAGCGCTTTCTCGGCGGTTTCTACGGCCTTGCGCGCATCAATCTTCTGCTGGCCTGCTTGCTGAAACAATTCCTTCGCCTGCATACTCAAGTCTTTGTTCTTCTCGGCATTATCAAAGCGGTTATTGGCCTGGACCAACGCACCCTTTGCGGTGTCAACCAAATGCTGCTGTTGAGTCAGCTTGATTTGATGCTCAATCAGAAAATTCTTGGCGCTTTCCTTGGCGCCATCGACCTTGGCTTTGGCCGCAGTCACAGCCAACTCCAGAGCTTGCAGCCTCAACTGCTCAGCCTTGTCGTCAAGCACGAGGATGACGTCGCCGGCCTTGACTGGTTGATCTTCCTGTACCTTGATGAAGGCAACCCGGCCGGGAATGCCGGGGGCGAGCGCAGCGACTCCACCGGGAATGTCGATCTTCGCGCCGGCGTAGACGTCCTGCACCGCGGGTTCGCTGATTGGCGGATCGATTGGTGCGGGGAGTTTTGCCGGATTGATCAGGAAGTGTGTGCCCGTGACGGTCGCGAGCAGAAGTACGACGCCCAGAACCAGAAACGTCCCAGTCGTGCGATTCACGCGTGCCATGTTGATCTCCTCCACAATGCGTCGGTGGCCGGCCCGATGTTAGTTGAACCCCGTGAGCCGGCAGGTGTCTCTCAGCGGATGTTGTGAACCGGGTCGGTCTTTTGCAGCGAACGCAGCGCCAGCAGACCCGACATCAATGCCATTCCCATCGTGATCACGATCGACGGAATGACGATCGTCGGCGGAAGTTTCACGAGTGTGCCAATGATTCCCGCCAATTCGGCCAATATCAGGGTAAGCGGCGTGGCGACCAGGATTCCGCCCATGCCGACCCAGAACGACTGAGCAACGACCGAAAGCTGCAAACGCCAGCGTGGAATTCCCATCGCCCGCAACGTGGCGTACTCCCGCTGTGCGGCCGCCGTGGCCGCGTAAAGCGTTTGGCTCGTCACCACGGCGCCCACCAGCAAGCCCAGAAAGGCGGTAAACGCCAGGGCCAAGCCGGCCTTGGTCGTTGTCATCCAGTGAATGCGGGAGCGGAAGGAAAACTCATCGCGCGTAAACGCGGAAATCTTGAAATCGCGCAACCGCTCCACAACCGCCGGGCCATCCTCGGGGTTGTGCAGCTTGGCCACCAAGAAGGTGCAGTGGGCGTTTGAGTAGACGCCAAGCAACTGGCGGGCCGTTTCTTCAGAGCAGAACACATAGGCGCCGGCGAGGCTTTTGAGTCCCTTGACCATGCCAACCACGCGAACGGC
>JBGQCZ010000704.1:0-3416 GCA_041495645.1 Gemmataceae bacterium
CGGGTGAGCGTCTGTGCTGCAAGGGGCACGAGACGGCGCTCGGTCCAATTCGGGTCCGTGGCCCTGCCGCCGCCGGCGGGGATGCGGAATCGCGCGTCGATGTCGGCCAAGAGTTGCATGGCGCCGAAATAGCCGCCCGTAGCCGCAACTTTGCCTTGACGTTCCGCGCCGAGCGCTTTGGCAATCTTATCCATGTCCAAGCGTCGTTTCATGGCTCTTTCTCCTCTTCGAAATGGCGGATGGCAAAGTACTCGTCGCCCACAACCAGTCCGATTTCACCCTGCTTCGCCTCACGACCCATGCGATGACAGAAATCCCTCAGTTCCGCAAGTTTGCCCGTGTGCTCAATGTCTTCGGGAGTCGTGTAGCAGTGAATGAGCACGGGCTCGTCTTTGACGAGTGCACCCGCTCGTTCGTCATCACGCCAAATCCCGCGTGCTTTCGGGTAAGCCGTTGCGCCGCCGAAGATTCTCCCCAGTAATTCGAGGGCTGCGTCCACCCATACGTCCTGGTCGATTGGCGTGACTCCGTCGCGCTCGACGCTGGGAACAAAAAGGACGACCAAGACTCTCTTTCGGCCGCCACCCAAGGCCGAACTTGCGGGGCGGACGCGACGTTTTCTTGCCATTGCGATTAATATAGATCGTTGCGGCGAAACTGACAAGCTCGGCTTACCTCGCGGCTCGTTCGTCGTTTCGTTACAATCCGATCATGGGCGAAGCCACGATTCAACTTTCGTTTGAAGGCGGCAGCATTCTGGTCGAGGGCGGCGAACCCGCGCAGCTCGAATCGCTGCCCAATTGCCGGCTTGATCCGCGCAACGGGCAGTATCGCGCCGAGGCTCGCCACTATCGGGCACTCGTTGAACATCTGCGCAAGGAAAAGATCGCCTACACCGACAAGGCCCGCAACTATGAGCCGGTGACTTGGACGTTGGTGGATAAGCGCGAGCCGTTTCCGCATCAGACCGAGGGCATGGAAACCTGGTGGCGGGCTCGTGCACAGGGCTTGGTTGTCTTGCCCACCGGCACCGGCAAGACCTTCTTGGCCATGTTGGCGATCCGCAAGGCCGGCCGGCCCGCTCTGGTCGTTACGCCGACAATCGACTTGCTGAATCAATGGTACGGGCAATTGAAGGACGGTTTCGGAGTCGAAGTGGGCTTGCTTGGCGGTGGATCGTACGACATGCAACCGCTCACCGTCTCGACCTACGACTCGGCATACATTCATCTGGAGCGCTGGGGCAACAAGTTCGGCCTGCTGGTCTTCGACGAGTGCCATCATCTTCCCGGCCCCAGTTATCAGATGATCGCCGTTGGCAGTTTGGCGCCGTTTCGGCTTGGCCTGACCGCCACGCCGGAGCGGGCCGATATGCAGGATTCGCTTTATGCGTCGTTGATCGGGCCAATCGTCTATCGCCGGGAAATCACCCAACTGGCCGGCGAGTTTCTGGCCGAGTATCGCACCGAGCGCGTCTATGTCGACCTCACGCCGGAAGAGGAGCGCATCTATCGCGAGAACCGCGAGCAATACAAGAATTTCGCCTGGAAGAAGGGCATTTCACTGGGCGGGGCCAACGGCTGGCAGCGGTTCATCATCGAGTGCAGCAAGTCGTCGGAAGGCCGGGCCGCCTTCAAGGCGTTCTGGGAACAGAAGCGGGTCGAACGCGCCCCGGCCGCGAAGCTAGCCAAGCTCGATGAATTGCTGGGCAAACATCAGAACGATCGGATCCTGATCTTCACGGCCGACAACGCGACCGTCTATCGCATTTCGCGGCGGTTTTTGGTGCCCTCAATCACGCATCAAACCAAGGCGAAGGAACGCAAGAAGATTCTGGAGCGATTTCATTCGGGAGAGTATTCAATTTTGGTGACGAGCCAGGTGCTCAACGAAGGCGTGGACGTGCCGGCCGCGAGCGTGGGCATTGTGCTATCCGGCACCGGCACGACGCGAGAAAACGTGCAGCGACTCGGCCGCATCTTGCGCAAATACGGCGACAAACAAGCCCTGCTTTACGAAGTTGTGGCCCGCGGCACCGCCGAGGAATTCACCAGCGACCGCCGCCGCCAGCATTCGGCATTTCAATGATCGGTTATTTCTTGCCGTTGATGCGTTCCAAAGCCTTGGCGGCATTCGCGCGAATTGTGGAATCCTTATCTTGAAGTGCTTCGTTCAGAGCGGGGATCGCGTCGCGAGCATCCGGCCCCAGGTGGAGAAGGGCCAGAACAGCCTCGTTGCGAACGGATGCGTCGCCATCCTTGAGTGCAACAATGACGGCCGGAATCGCCACCGGATGACGCGGCCCGACATGTCCCAAAGCCGTGACAGCTTTCTTTCTCGCCTTGGGATCGGCGTTCGTGACCTCGGTCAGCCAGTGATCCACTGACTTATCGTGAGCCATGATCAGTTGATCTCGGCGATTGCAGCCGACTGCAACGATTCCAGCCAAGACCACCACCGTAGTTCGCCACATGCCCTTCGGCTCCAGTCCTTGGGTAGCCGCAGGCTTTAGCCTGCGCGGGAGCAGCAATTGCAATGCATGCCGACTCTCGTGCAGGCTAAAGCCTGCGGCTACTCGAGACTCTGAATGACCTCGCCGCCGGCCCGGGTGCCCATCGCCCAGAAAATGTAACGATCCGGTCCGTCGGAGGTGATGCTGCGGATGAAGCGGACGGAACCGTCGCCGAACAGCAGATTCACCCCGCCTGTGTGCTTGCTGGAAAAGTCGTCCAGCCCGCCGTCCGCATCGGTCTTGATGTTGATCCAGTTGTTGTGAACGAGGACAAGGCATTGGCCGGGACCGGTCGTAAATGTCCACGGGTTGGTTTCACCCGGCCGCGTGATGGCGCCGGTCGGGATGCCGGACCACATCCCTTGCGTGTCGGCCCACGCGCGATCGCCGATGAATACCGTGTTGCTCGTCCCGTCCGTGATATTGACCAGCTTGATTCGGCTGTTGCGATAGAAGACGCCGTTGCCGGTAGGTTCATCGACCTCCGAGGCATCGCTTCCAACCGTGGCCGCATAACTGCTCGCGCCCGCCAGACAGATGGGGGTGAAGGCGGCGTCGGTCACGGCAAAGGGCGCGTCTGAAGGCATATCGACTGGACAGCGAAACACCGCGACCGAAGTTTGAATCGCTGTTTGGGTCTCGACCGGCATGTTGAGATCGATTTGCCGATAGAGGTTGTCCTGCTCGACAAACGGCAAAATGAAGGCGCCCCAGCCCCAACCCGGAGAGGTATCGGGATAAGCATTGGCGGCCAAATACCCCGGCGGCAGGCGATTGTAAATGTCGTGAAAGTTGTGACAGGCCAATCCGATCTGCTTGAGGTTGTTGGAGCACTTGAGGCGGGCGGCGGCTTCGCGTATCTTCTGCACGGCCGGCAGCAAGAGCCCGATCAGAATGGCGATAA
>JBGQCZ010000705.1:0-3408 GCA_041495645.1 Gemmataceae bacterium
GCGGCCACGGCCTCGTCGATCTCGGGCGCGACCCGGCGGAACCCTTCGGCGGGGACGCGGATCGCTTCATAGACGCGGCCACAGAGCCATTTCAGAAACGGTTTGTCCAATACCGTGCTGATCATCATCGCCCGGCTTCGTTGCGGCAGGACACAGAACAACCAGACCGGGTCGAACATCGCTGCGTGATTGCCGATAATGAGCGCCGGCCCGCGCGTCGGCAGCCCGTACTTTCCCGGCCCGAACGAAACCGGGTGCCAGAGCACGCGAAAAATCACTTCGTTGATCTGCTCGACAAACGGGCGGAAGAGGCGGTAGGTGAAACCGATAGTGCATGCGACCGCAAGCACTGTAAGCAACACGAATCGGTAGGCAACCACGGTCGGCGCGAAGACCAGTTGCAGAAAAGCGGCAAGTCCCGCCGCCGCGAGCCCGCTCAGCGCTTGCATCACCAGAATCGCCGGCAAGCGTTGAGCCGCCGGGGCCGCGGCCAGGATCCCCGTCAGCGACGGCGCCCACATGAGTCCGCTTGACACTCCGAGCAGAACCAAGGGCCATTGCGCGGTTGGCGAAATCGCGAGAGCGACCAAGGCAGCCACCAGCAGCAGCCAACTCCAGGGAATGAACCCAATCGCCCGATGCCAATGGAACTGAATCGAGGTCGCCGCCACGGCGGGCAAGAATCCCAGCCCGAAGAGATAGAGCGCGTTCGGAATCAGGACCGCCGAATGGTCGCCGCTCCACTGCGCGAGGGACGGCATCAACTGATACAGACCGGCGAGCACGAGCCCATTGAACGCGGCAGCGGAGAGCGAATAGATGCGGGCATCATCGTCGGAAACATGGCCGCGGGCGAGCCAGAAGAATGGCCTTGGTGAATCGGGTACGACGGGTTGACGGCCGCGCGCGGCCCACGACGCCAACGCGGGAACCAAAACTGAACCGCCGCCGAACACGACCAGTCCTTGAACCGTCAGCCAGATGCTGCCCGTAAGTTCGTGCTCGAAGCGGGACGCGAACCAGCCGCCGTAGCCATACGCCGCGCCGATGAATAAGCCCAAACCGCCAAAAAACTCGACGACGGCGACCACGCGATGCAGGTGCATTCGGGCGTTGTCGGCCGCCGCCGGCAGACGCGACAGCATGTGACCGCCGGCGAGCCACATCAACCCCAGACCCACGCCGAGCATCCCCAATGTTTCCCAAGCGCCCGTATTGTTCTGGAAACGCCGGAGCAGCATCACCGACAATGCGCCGGCCAAATACAGCCAAACAGCGGTTGCCGCGATCAGCAGCACAAGCAACAGTCGCGAACGCGTCACGTCACGGGGCATGGGATACGGCTCGAAAACGGTGCGAACGGAATGAATTCCGTTCTACGTTGTGTGGCGAACGGAATAAATTCCGTTCTACGTTGTGCGGCAAACGTAGAACGGAATTTATTCCGTTCGTGCGACGCAAGTTACTCTAACCAAGATATGTGCCGGCGGCGGAAGAGTTGACGGGAAAAGAAATGGACAACGGGAAATAAGTCCCGTTGTCCCAGTTTGCGTAATCGCAAAGCCGCAAGCGGCTGGTTATTCGTTGTTGACCCCGGCGGCCTTGGTGCCGAAGGTAATCACCTTGCCCTTGACGTTGACCTTCAGGTTCAGGGAATCGGTCAAGGTCGCGGTGATAGTAATGGCGTCGGCGCCCTTGGGATCGGAGCCGAACACGTCCTTGGCGGCCTTGGCGGCCTTCTGTTCCTTGACGTCCATGGCGGCGGCTCGAGCCACCGAAATGACCACATTCAACGCGGCCTTGCTCTCGCCGGCCGAAACGGTCGCGGCTTCCTTGATCGCGGCCAGGCCGTCGGCACCCATGGCAAACAAAAGTGCGTCGTCGCGGATAGCAAAGTAGATAGCGTCGCTGCCGAAGATTTTCTTGGCGTCCTCGCCCATGTCGTCGGCGGTGACCTTGTGAATCTTGACGTCCCCCGCCGATGCGGCATCGACCGTGATCTTGGCCTTGTCCTTCTCGGGAACTTGCTTGATCACGTCGCGCAGGAACGCCTCGATGCCTTTGCCTTCCTTCAGCTTCAGGCCACCCACGCCGGTGAAGTGGCCATCCTTATCGGGGCCGCGCATGCTAAAGCCAGCATCGATCTCGCCGGCCTTCAACGTCGGCATCAGCGATTCGGCGGCTTTCTTCATTAGCGCTTGCTTGACCTGATCCTTTTCCTCTTCGACCGCCTGCTTGATGGCCGCTTCGATCGCCGGAGCGAGGGTCTTTTTGATTTCCTCGGGGATGTTCACGGTCCCATTGACGGTGATCGCGTCGTTCTTGGTGGCCAGCCCCGCGAACAACGTCTTGGCCTTGCCGGCGGCCGCCATGTCCTTGGCCAGTTGCGTGCCGGCCTTGGCCTTGAAGGCGAAGTCCAGGGCAATGTCGTCCTTCTTGGCGTCCACGCCGAACTTGAGACTGAGGCTTTCGCCGTCGTTCAGCACGGCCTTCAGCTGGTTGTTGACGAAATCCAGCACCTGTT
Organism: Gemmataceae bacterium; assembly: GCA_041495645.1. Lineage (GTDB taxonomy): Bacteria > Planctomycetota > Planctomycetia > Gemmatales > Gemmataceae > JBGQCZ01. Next base: position 2,525 of record JBGQCZ010000705.1, read on the forward strand.
CTTTCAGCTTGGTGACGGCCGGCGGTTCGTTGGCGTCCTTCTTTTCCTTCAGGCCGGTGATCACGTTCTCAATCTGAGTCAGGGCGATTTGCTTGAGCAGGTCGGGAATCTCGGCCACGTTCACTTGCAGCGAGACAATGTCCGAAATATTGGCAAGCACCTTGGCCGGATCGAGCAACTTCTTCTTGTCGATGTTGCCCTTTTCCATGGCCGTGAAATACATGTACTTGTTTTCGAAGCGGAAAAAGCCGGGCACGGCGACAGGCAGATTCGGAATCGGCAGGTTTTCGATGGCGTAAACGCCGTCGTCGTCCTTCTTGGGCTTGAGCATCAATTGCGGGCTTTCGAGAAATTCGAGGAAGGCCTTTTCGTTGGCGATGGGAATCAGCAGCACGGCGGAGCTATCGGTGAGCCCGGCGGTGATGGTGGCGTACAGGCCGATGGGTCGCTTGACATCGATGCCGTAGAGCCCGTCCGGGCCTTTGAATCCGCCGAGCACGCCCTCGGCCTGCTTCAGTGCTTCCTCTTGTCCGGCGAGCTTGGCGATGTAGCGAGCGTCGGCGAGGATGCCTTCGAGCGACTTCACCTTCAAAACAATCGTCGGTGCTTCTTCGGCTCGCACCGCCAGCGGCAGCGCCAAGGCAGCCACGGCAACGGCGAGGATCATTTTCACGCGCATGAACAATACTCCTGAACGGATGGTTACTAACCCGGTTTTCCTTACCGGTAATACTCACGAATCGGCGAAAAGTGTCACGGAGGCCAACTCGGCGAACCGGCTGTAAGCTGCCGGCGTCCCGCGCGGGGGCCTCGGGGTTGTGTGGGTATATTAAACCCCCACGGTTAACCAAACCCACCCGCCCCCGAGGGGCGCCCCCACAGCC
>JBGQCZ010000706.1:0-3389 GCA_041495645.1 Gemmataceae bacterium
ATCGGCAGATCGGCGAGTTCTTCCTTGACCGAGGCGTAGTGCGACGGTTCCATGCTGAAACTGGCCGTGCCGCTGGTGGAGTTTCGCAGTTCCGACGTATAGCCAAATAACTCGGCCAATGGAACATAGGCGACGAGTTGGCAGCGGCCTTTGTCCATGCTGGTGTCGAGGATTTCACCGCGACGCCGGCTGACATCGCGGGTGAGGTCGCCGAGATACTGGGAAGGCGACACAACGACTACTTTCATGATCGGCTCGAGAAGCGTGATGCCGGCCAGGGCCTGGGCGTCGCGGAAGTTTTCCATCGCCGCTAGGCGGAACGCGTCCTGCGAAGAATCCACGTCGTGGGCCTTGCCGTCGGTCAGGGCGACTTCGATGTCCACGCAAGGGAAGCCGTATTTCGCGCCCTTGCGGCAGCCGTCGCGGAAGCCGTCCTCGACGCTCGGAATGTATTCGCGAGGCACCACGCCGCCGAAAATCTTGTCCACGAAGTACAGGCTGTTCGGGTCCGGCTTCTCTTCGTCCTCTTCGCACTTGGCGATCCAGTCCTGGATGTCTTCCTTGGAGAGCGGTTTGTATTCCATGTAAATCACGGCGTACTTGCCGCGGCCGCCGGATTGTTTGATGTACCGCGTTTCCAGCTTTATCGCTCTCGACAGAGTTTGACGATAGGCAACCATCGGCTTGCCAACGGTCACCTTCACGCCCGGCGTGCGCTGCAGCTTTTCGACCGAGACTTCGAGGTGCAATTCGCCCATGCCCGAAAGAATCAACTGGCTCGTCTCCGGGTCGGTCTTGAATTTCAGCGTCGGGTCGTCGCGCACGAGCTTGTTCAGCGAATCCGCCAACTTCGTTTCGTCGGTGTTGCGGTCCGGCACGATGGCTTGGGAAATCACCGGCGCCGGGAAACGGATATCGTCGAGGGCCACGGGTTGTTCCCTTGAACAAAGCGTGTTGCCGGTGAAGGTGTACTTGAGACCAACCACGGCGACGATCTCGCCCGGGCCGGCGACTTCGAGCACGTCGCGGCGGTCGCCCATCATGCGGAAAATTCGGGCAACGCGTTCTTCTTTCGTGACCGTGGTGTTGTAAATGTCGTCCTTCGGGTGCAATTCCCCGGAGTAGATGCGCAGGAAGACCAGGTCGCCCGTGGATTCGCTGACGGTTTTGAAAGCAAGTGCGGCAAACGGCTCCTTGGGATCCGGCTTGCGCTCCAGCTTCGTCTTTTCCTTGCTCCGCGGCATGATTCCGGTAACCGCGCCGCGGTCCGCCGGCGACGGCAAATAATCCACCACGGCGTCCAGCAGAAGCTGCACGCCTTGATAAGTCTTTGCCGAACCGCAATGCACGGGCGTGATTTTGCCCGCGAGCGTGCCGGCGCGAATCGCCTTGCGCAGGGTCGCTTCGGGAATTTCCTTTCCTTCCAGCACCAGTTCGGTCAAGTGGTCGTCGCCCAACGTGGCGGCATCGAGCAATTCGTGGCGGTACATGTCCGCAGCCGCGCGGTACTTTTCCGGGATTTCTTCGAAGGTGTAGTGGAAGTGCTTGGGATCGGTCGGATCCTTGCGCACGAATTTCATGCGCACCAAGTCGATGATGCCTTCGAATTCGGCGGATTGGCCGGCGGGAATCGTGCAAATGGCGGGAACGCAGGCGAGCTTTTCGCGCATCTGTTCCAAACAGGCGGCGAAATCGGCGCCCATGCGATCGAGCTTGTTGATGAAGGCGATGCGCGGCACGTGGTGCTTGTTGGCCTGAAACCACACGGTCTCGGATTGCACTTCAACACCGCCGACGGCGCAAAACACACAGACGCCGCCGTCGAGGACGCGCAAGCTGCGCTCGACCTCGGCAGTGAAATCGACGTGGCCGGGCGTATCGATAATCGTGATGCGATAATCGCCCCACTCGATGCAGACGGCGGCACTATTGATGGTGATGCCCTTCTGCTTTTCCAGCGGATCGTAATCGGTGGTGGTGTTGCCGTCGTCCACGTCGCCGACTTTGTGTTTGGATCCGCTGAAATAAAGGATGCGTTCCGTGGTCGTGGTCTTGCCCGCGTCCACGTGGGCGATGATGCCAATGTTCCGGAGTTTGTCGAGCATGGCCTTGGCCGGCGGGGTTTTCCCGCGCGCCGGTCGTTGAAAAAAAGAAACAAAAACCAAACGGAGAACCAATTCCCCGTTCTTCGGGACTCACGCGAGCCCGAAGCGTGAAAGCAATCTCAAGTTGTCGGGATGGCCGGGTCTGGTTGTGCGCTAGGCGCGATCAACCCTCACTCCCCCCGCGAGGAGTGGACAGAATAAGATCAGGGGTACCCGGCAAACGATCATGGTTGTAGGGAGGGTTCAACCGCCGCTGTCAAGCAAATAGTATCGCAAATGTCCGTTTTCGTCCAGACCATTGCCCGCGAAGGTTTTATGAAATGACGGCGAAGCCGAAAGCCAGGTTCGCCGGCCAGCGGGACAGGTCAGGGTTTCTCTTTCACCGGCGGCTTCGATTCTTTTTCCGGCTTACGCAACAGGAGCGATACCGTCCCCTGTTTCATGGCCGCTGCCAGCCGTGCGGCATCATCCGCGTGAACAGCCACGGTGATGACGCGTATTGCCGCCTTTTTTGGCTCTTTGCGCTCGGTTTGGACGTCGACCGCAAGCACCAACAGACTCTCCAACACTACTTTCGACACCGTCTTGCCGCTGTCCAGCAATTGGGTCTGGATCACATCCACATTGCCGCCGGGGAGGATAAAATCGGCCTTTTGATCTGCAGGGTCGATTTTCACGGCGACCGCGCGATGATTCGGCGGAATGACGGCCGGGGGCGGTTCCTTGGCCGGAGCTGTGAGCGAAACCGGGCACAAAAACGGAACTACTCCGAATATGAGAAGGCGATGATTCATGTGTGGATTCTCAATTGTCGCGCATCACGGCAAAACCAGCACCCGCGGCTTGTGCGGCCAAATCGGCTAACCTTTCCCAACTTTACTCTTTTTTTCGCTTGAAATCGTCTTCCGCTCCGTTCATCATGGCATAGGAGTCATTATTATTGCCATCGAAACGGCGACCGACATTATCCATAAGCTCTTGGCATCGTCAAACGTGCGTCCCATCGTCCCAGTCACCGTGCGAAGCCCCGAACATCTCGGTTTTCAGGAGAGCGCCTCCCATGGCCAAGGCTCAGCGTGATTTCACCGACATTCTGATCAAAAAAGGCATTGTTAGCTCCGACCAGATCGAAGAGGCACGCGGTCTCGCTAACTCGACCGGCATTAAGGTCCAGGAGGCGATTGCGAAGCTCAACTATGCGTCACCCGACGAGTTGATGGGTGCGGTCGCCGAGTTCCACAAGTTGGACTTTATAAGCTTGTTGGACGTCACGGTGCCGCAGTC
>JBGQCZ010000707.1:0-3378 GCA_041495645.1 Gemmataceae bacterium
ATCAGCGCCGGATGTGACAAGTTACATCGAACTCGCCGATCAGCTCATCGAGGCGCTCTGAAAAGCGCTCGAACGTCGCAACATCCGTTTCCAGTGTGACCTCGATCCGGCCGGTCTCTTCGACCGCGGGCAGTTCGGGCAGCGGTTCCAACCGTAAGGCATTCAGGTCGGTGCGATCAAAGCCGGTCAGTTCCAGCTCGGGCAATTCTTGAAGTTCGCCCAACAAATCCGCGAGTTTCATCGGATCGTAACGGCTTTGAGCCTCGCGGTTATTCAAGATCACGTTCAGAGCCTTTTCCCGTTCAGGACTCAATCGAACCACGGAGACAGGCGCTTCCGCGACACCCATTTCCTTGAGGATGCGAAGGCGAGCGTGCCCGCCGACCACATAGCCCGTGCTTTCGTTCCAAATCAACGGCTCGACCAGGCCAAACTCGCGCAAGCTGGCCGCCAGCTTCTTGTAAGCCGGCGAATCGGGTTTCAAGACTCGACGTGGGTTGTAGGGAGCGGGCTTCAATTTGGCGATCGGAAGAAGGCGGATTTCAATTTGAACGGCGTTCATGGCTGGCTCCAAGAAGTGAAATGGTCAACGTGAGAACCAATTCAGACTTGGGTGCGAACCGCAGGTTGTCAAACCAAGTGAATGCTGAAAATGGTTGCGGCTCGGCGCGATTACAAAGCCGCAAGCGACATTAGCTTACTTGACCTGCAGCAATTCAACGATGAACGTGAGTTCGGCGTCGGCAGGAATAACTCCGCCGGCGCCGCGCTTGCCGTATGCGAGTTCCGAAGGAATCACAAGCTTGCGCTTGCCGCCGATCTTCATGCCGGCAACGCCTTCGTCCCAGCCTTTGATCACTTGCCCGGCCCCGAGCTTGAAGCTGAACGGCTTGCCGCGATCGAGACTGCTGTCGAACTTTTTCCCGTCTTTCAGGGTGCCGGTGTAATGCACGTCGACGGAGTTGCCGGCCTTGGCCTCGGCTCCCGTGCCGACGACCTGATCTTCGTAATGCAATCCGGATGCGGTAGTAATCATGAATGTCTCAATGGAGAATCGCTTGCGACTTTGCGTTGCACGCAAAGCCGCACCCGGCAGGATCATTTGATCAAGTAGTCCTCTCGCTCCGCGAGAGGTTGGCCTTCCTCTCGCGGAGCGAGAGGGCTACTTGATCAACAGCAGTTCAATTTCAAATGTTAGTTCAGCATCCGCCGGAATGATGGGCGGGTAGCCGCGCTTGCCATAGGCAAGATCGGCCGGAATAATCAGCTTCCGCTTGCCGCCGGCGCGCATCCCCTGAAGTCCCTCGGTCCAGCCTTTGATGACCTTGGTTTTGCCGATGGTAACGGGGTATGGGTCCTTTCCAACGCTGCTGTCGAATTTGGTGCCGTCCTTCAGCCATCCCGTGTAATGAACCACGACCGAGTCGCCCTCGCGGGCCCGCTCGCCGGTGCCTTCCTTCAATTCCACGTACTTCAATCCCGATTTGGTCGTTTCGACCTTCTCTTCCGGTTTGTCCTTGTCCTTCTTGTCGTCCGCGCTCGCCGCGACGGCAAACGCGGTCGCGAAAGCAAAGGCCGCCAACAGCGAACGCATGGGATTCTCCCGTTAGAAAACCAGGTTTGTTCTCGCCGGGGAGGCGAGCCACGCTATCAAGATAGGAAGCCAGCGACTTTCCTGCCAGGAGCCGCCTATGCTTCCTCTGGACCGCCGCGATTTCCTGAGTGCCGCTGCGGCGTCCCTGCCCCTGGCCCACCTGATACCCGCCGACCAAGCGCCCGCGTCTCCCAATCGCATCGTTCGCGTTCATGCTCCGCAAAACCTGGAGATGGATTTCGCCGCGCTGAGTGGATTTGTTACGCCTACCGAGTCCTTTTACGTCCGCAATCATTTCGCCGCACCCAAGATCGATCTCGGGGCTTGGCGGCTGAAAATAGAAGGCGCTGTTGCGCGGTCGCTTTCGCTCGGCCTGGACGATATTCAGAAACTGGGCACGCAAACGCGGTCGCTTACGATGGAATGCGCCGGCAACGGTCGCGTTTTTCTTACTCCGCCGGCACGCGGCGTGAACTGGCAACTGGGCGCGGTTGGCAACGCCGAATGGACCGGCATTCCGGTGAAGGCCTTGCTCGAATTGGCTGGCGTCAAGAAGAAAGCAGTCGAAGTAGTTTTCGAGAGTGCTGATTCCGGCGTGGTGGCTGACCCGGCGTCGCCGGGGGCTATCCCGTTCGCCCGCAGTTTGGCGCTCGAAAAAGCCAACCAGCCCGAAGTAATGCTGGCTTGGGGCATGAACGGCAAGGATCTATTGCCCGAGCACGGCGCACCGTTGCGTGCCGTGGTCGGCGGCTGGTACGGCATGGCATCGGTTAAGTGGCTGTCTCGGATTATCGTCGCCGACAAACCGTTCAACGGCTTTTGGCAAACGCTGGATTACACCTGGTTCGAGCGCGCTCACGGTTTGGCCAGCCTGACCCCCGTGACCACGATGCCGGTGAAATCGCAAATCGCCCGGCCGTCGTTGGGCACTGTCGTGCCAGTCGGAAAATCAATGGTCATTTCCGGCGCAGCGTGGGCCGGCGAGGCTGATGTGACCAAAGTCGAAATCAGCACGGATGGCGGAAAGAACTGGGCGGAAGCGAAGCTCGTCGGCGAAAGAACTCCTTTTTGCTGGCGGCTGTGGGAATACGACTGGAAGCCTGGCATGCCGGGAAAGGCCGTGCTGATGTCGCGGGCCACCGATTCGAAAGGTCGCACCCAACCAATGGAACGCAATCCCGATTACCGCACCTATATGATCAGCCACGTTTTGCCCGTCGAAGTGAACGTGAAGTGAGTTGTTCGCAGCTTCGCGGGTTTAAGGAGTATCTTCATGAGAGCGACTTGTTTTGGAATCGCGATTCTTTTCACATCGCCCATTCTCGCTGACGATGCGGTCGATTTGCTCGGCAAGGCCGATGCCGCTTTGAAGAAAAAAGACTTCGCCGACGCGGTCAAGCTTGCGACCAAGGCAATCGAGGCCGGTCCGAAGAACTCCGAGGGCTTCGATCTGCGCGGCGAGGCCAATTTCAAACTCGGCAACATCAAGGAATCACTTGCCGATTTCGACAAACAAATCGAACTGACGCCGCGTTCGGGGCCGAAACACTGGCGCCGCGGATTGACCCTCTATTATGCCGAGAAATTCGCCGATGGCGTAACGCAGTTCACGAGTTCGGACAAAGCCGCGCCCGAAGATGTCGAAAACGCCGTCTGGCATTTCCTGTGCAATGCCCGCGTGAAGAACGTCGAGAAAGCCCGCGCTGAGATACTCAAGGTGGCGAAGGATCCGCGCGGCGAGTACATGATGCAGATTTACAAGATGTTCAAGGGCGAGGCGAAGC
>JBGQCZ010000708.1:0-3371 GCA_041495645.1 Gemmataceae bacterium
CTATGCCTCCAATTACGAGGGCGGACTTACCACGGTCGGTGTATTCAATTCGTGGGTGTGTCAGATGTAGGGCGAACACAACCGGTTCGCCGCTCGTCGCCCGCATGTCCGATAAGACAGTCTCAAAACCTTCACTTGTACCACCGAACGATCGAAACGGATTGTTGATTGCTGCTGACCAGTTGGCCCCGGTGAAAATGCTACGACTGTCGCTAGCGCCATCGCCCAACCAGCCAAAAGCCGCCTCAAGCACCCACGGTAGAAAGCTTGCTTTTTCGTTCGTCTTGGAATTGGACTTTTTTACTTTTTCGAGTTTCCGACAGTACCTGAACGACTCCGGCTTAACGCCCATTGCCAGGAACCGTTCCCGAAAATGGTCCTCGCCGATGATTCCCAAACGCGGTGAGTTCACGGGCCGCGTGTTTGACTGCATGGCCGCGAGCAGCCTCGCGATCCGCTTGGTGTCGAGGCGGCCCCCTACGATCAGTTCCGACAGCATCATTCGCTTCAGTCCGGCCTGGTTAAGCACTCGCGTCCGCTTGGCCGATCCAATCAGACCATCAAATTCGGATAGTAATGCAGAAACGAGCCGGTCGCGTTTGGACTCGCGATCATGAGTGATGTACGCGCCAATGAGACGTTCAAGTTGCGGCACCGCGTACCAATGAGAGGAGGTCGGGTGGGATGGTTTCCACTTTTCCCATGTTGGATTTGTGGCTTCCCACTCGAACGCATTGTCACCGCATTCGAGTCGGATAGTCGCATGCGGATTGAAGATTGCGAATCCGTGAACAAGTTCCTGAACCTGAACAAAGTGGGACAGCATTTTCCGTCCGCCGAATGGCCACAGAGCGGCGCCAAGATTATCCACACATTGCGACCATTCGATTCGCACGTCGGTGCCAGTCGAGAAAGCTTGCTTTTTCTTCCCAGCCGCGGATTGCAGATTCTTACTTTTTGAAAGATCAACCACGTCGTGATGCACGACGGCTTGCTGTGAGATCGCGTCGGCCCCGCAGGTGATGACATGTTGTCTGCCGTACGTTGTGACGATGAATCTGCCGTTGTCCGGGTCAAGGACGCGCGGCATCGGCAGCAGCGTTTTCAATGCGTTGCCCTGGGCGCCTCGGCAAGGACTGACGTAAGCTTCGCGATTGCTCACTCGGATTGTGAAATCCATCGCACCCTTGAGCGTGCTCTCGGGCAGTCCTGGCCCGTTGTCGCGCACAGTGATACCCGTTTCGTCGGCGATCACATCGATGACCGGAGCGGTATCGGCTTCTTCACATGCGTCCAGCGCGTTGTCCATCAATTCCTTCACAATGACACACGGCCACTCGTCCATGCCATGTCCGGTTTGTGTGACGAGTTCTTTCCTCGTGAAGAAGTCCATCTCACGGCTGGTGCGGAACGTGGTACGCGTTAGTTTTCCTGACGCCTGCTTGTTGTCGTGTTCGGCCACGCGGCGCTTGCTTGTCTTTGATTTGGTCGACATTATCGTTCCTCGATGAGTCGGTACTCCGCTGCTTGCCCGCTTTTTTTCGGGCCGGCCGGCTTCACCAACGCGATGACGCCTTCGACACAGAGCAGTTTCAGAATCGCCGCAGCGGTCTTGTGGGATGTCCCGATGGCCGCGCCGGCTATGCGACAGGAAAGGGGCCAAGATTGTCCCGGTCCGTGGTGCTCGCTGATTGCGCGACACAGCTCCACGAGCTTTTGAATGGCGTCGGATTGCGATGGTGTTCGAGCTTTGGCCGTCGCCACGATCTCGGCGAACTTCGCACCAAACGGCCTCTTGGCGTTCGACCAGGCGTGGCGGAATTTGATCCACGTGTCCAGCCAATCTTTCGTCCGGATTACCTGTAGGGCGCGGGAGTGCCAGGTCCGAACAATCGGCTCCAGTTCTTCAAGCATTGCGTCCGGCATGAGTCGCTTGAGTCGCCGAGCGAGATCGAAAAGTCGGCTGTTTCGTTGTCCTGGACCGGTTGGCAGCGTGGCCAGAATTGCGGTTTCAACGCCACTCGTGTCGCAAGGTGACACATGCTGTGTGTGTGGGTAAGTGGGTAAGCTTGTGTCCTCATGGTCCTGAGTCAGTAGTCCTGCTTCTGCAGGGTCGAGGAAGGGCAGGGCCCCCTCTGGGAGTGGGATCAACCAGCGGTAGAGCATGCCATCTGGGTGAAGTGAGGGCGGCAAAAGGCAGTAATGGCCGGCGTCGGCGCGATACTCGCCATCGCCAAGTTCGTGGTAGCCTTCCGGCCCCGCAAAGTAGACGTGGAAGCCCCGAGGCGTTTGCACAGTCGGCAATGTCGCCGCAAGGCCTGGATGGTCGTCTGCCCATCGGTGATAGGCGCCGGCGTCGTCCCAGTCACGACAAGCGAGTCCGCCGCTCGCACTTCCAAGCACAACGGCAAGCCCTGTTACACCAGACCGCGCGAACATGCGTCGGAGAGTCCGCTCGTCTGCCGCCCGCACTTGGAAGTTCTTCCAGGCCCAGGCCGCGCATTTGCCGGTGGTCGGGATGATCGACCAGCCTCGGTTCACGTAGCCCAGCGCGGCGTCGAGCAACTTGGAAGGATTGTTCGCTGGTCCTTTTCTTGCTAAAATACCCACGACAGTTGCCTTTCATTTGCCGCAAGCGTCGCGCTTGGCAGTTTGGCGCTTGCGGCGTTTCTTCACTCCTCACTCTTCACACTGTCGATCCACTCCTGCAGCGCCGATGGCGCGTAGCGGACGGCCTTGCCTATTCGGATGCATGGGATTTCCCCCGCTTTGGTTTTGCTCCAAAGCAGACGCGGGCTTATGCGCAACGCGGCGGCGGCTTCGCTCGGCGTCAATAGAAGGCGCGCAATCGGAGCAAGGAGCGTCGGCTGCGACGCCATTGGCGAGCCCGTGGGCGTGGAGTCATCCGGCAGCGAATCGGCTGCACCGGTGCGTTGGTTCATACTTCGCCCCCTTGCGGCTTGGGAGGTTGTGAGGTAATGGGCGCCCGTGAGCGGGTGAGCCGCTCGCGGATCAGGCGCACGAGCATTAGACTTGTTGCAGAGTCGGGGCCGTTGCAGCGCTCGGCATCGTCGAGCATGACAAGCAATCGCCAAAGCGGCAGGTCGCTCAGATAGCGGGATGGAGTGTTGGGAGTCATACCCCCGATCTACCCGAGACAATTCGAGGAGGGGCCGGGCTGCGGCGTGCGCCGAACGGGGAAACTCTCGAAATGCAGGCGAAAATGAAGGCGAAGAACTTGCCCGTTACGGGCTGTTGTCATTTCTTGAGACGCCACCGGGCGAGCGCTTTTTCGAGTTCCGTCAGAATCTCGACAATGCGATAAAGGTAGGTCGGATCGGTCGCGCGCTTCGCGTCCGCTTCGATCTCGA
>JBGQCZ010000709.1:0-3367 GCA_041495645.1 Gemmataceae bacterium
AAATGGGCAAACTCCAAGACGTGATTGACGCTCAGAACCTCTGGGACTTGGACCGGCATCTTGAATTGGCGATGGACGCGATGCGGTTGCCGCCCGGCGAGGCGCCCGTCGAGCAACTGTCCGGCGGCGAGCGCCGGCGCGTGGCCCTGTGCAAAGTCCTTTTGCAAAAGCCCGACATGCTGCTGCTCGACGAGCCGACCAACCACCTGGACGCCGAAAGCGTGGGTTGGCTCGAAAAGCACTTGGAAGAATTTCAAGGCACGGTCGTGGCCGTCACGCACGATCGCTACTTTCTCGACAATGTTGCGAAGTGGATTCTGGAATTGGATCGCGGCCGCGGTTATCCGTACGAGGGCAACTACACGGGTTGGATGGAACAAAAGAAAGGCCGGTTGGAAGTCGAGGAGAAACAGGAATCAGCCCGGCGAAAGGCGCTCGAACGCGAGTTGGAATGGGCGCGCATGGCGCCGCGGGCGCGCGTCGCCAAGAGCAAGGCCCGACTCGCTGCCATCGACAAGATGCAAGCCCAGGATTACGAGGAGCGGGAAGACGAACTGACGATCCAGATTCCACCCGGCCCGGCTCTCGGCGACCTGGTGGTTCGTGCACAAGGACTCAAGAAAGCGTACGGCGACAATCTACTGTTCGAGAACATGACCTTCGATCTGCCTAAGGGCGGGATCATCGGCGTAATTGGGCCAAACGGCGCGGGCAAGACCACGCTGTTCCGCATGATCGTCGGCCAGGAGACGCCCGACGAAGGCAAGCTCACGGTCGGACCGACGGTAAAGCATGCTCATGTCGATCAAAACCGCGATGCCTTGACCGCGACGAACTCGATTTTCGAGGAGATCACTGGCGGCGTCGACTACATCATGCTCGGCAAGAACAAAGTCGCGAGCCGCGGCTACGTGGCCCGCTTCAATTTCAAAGGCCCGGATCAGCAGAAAAGGGTCGGCGATTGTTCCGGCGGCGAACGCAACCGCATTCATCTGGCGAAGTTACTCAGAAGCGGCGGCAACTTGCTGCTGCTCGACGAGCCGACGAATGACTTGGACGTGGACACCTTGCGGGCGCTGGAAGAAGCGTTGTTGAACTTTGGCGGCTGCGCCATGGTCATCAGCCACGACCGCTGGTTCCTGGATCGCGTCGCAACACACATTTTGGCGTTCGAGGGCGATAGCGAGGTGGTTTGGTGCGAAGGCAACTACCGGACTTACGAAGAACAGCGCCGTCAGCGGTTGGGTGCGGAGGCCGACCGCCCGCACCGAATCAAGTATCGGAAACTGCATCAGTAGAACGGAATGAATTCCGTTCTACGTTTCTGCGTCATGGCGTGGCTTGGGACTTTGGCTTTTCGGTCCGCGGTTTGGATGCCGGCTGACGCCGCCAGGCCAACACCAGCCAGCCCTTGTCGGCTTCGACCTGGGTGGTGGCGAGGACGCCGGCTTTTTCGATGGCCTCGGGGAGTTGGATTTCCTCGATTTCGAACTTCGGTTTGAACACTTTGCCGAACTTCTTTTCCAGAAGCTTACGCAGCACCTGCTCGCGAGCGCCCAACCGATCGACGCCGGGCTTGAAGCCCGGCGGGAAGATCTGCAAATCGCCTTGACGCTCCATGTTGAATCCGGTCGGCGTCTTCACGAACTTGTAGATCGCGGTGGTGTCCATGCCGTCGAAGTCGCGGCCACCGGATGTGAATTCCTTGCCGCGCAGCGTCACTTTGAATGTCTGCTTGTCGAAGTGGAACTCCCAGGGCTTTTCCTTGGGAAAAGTGATCGAGAACGGGGCGTCGTCCTTCTCGCCCGTCTTGATCTCACCCATGAGCGGCTTCAGCAACGTGGTGAATTCCTTGTCGAGTTCTTCGCCCGTGAAGCTCTTGCCGGCGAACAGCGAATGGGTGGCGTTGTTGAGCATCGACTCTTCGACCCGCAAAGCCACGTCGGGCCAGCCGTGGATGTCCGGCACCGGCGAGAAACTCATCGCCTTGCCGGTCGGATCGTTGAGGAGCAGCCGGATGCCAAGTTGCGTTTCGGAGGTCAGGATCCGGATACGCTGCGGAAAGATGCCTTTCTTTTCCATGGGCCGGCGAATCTCTTCCTGGTATTTGGTGTTGGTAATAACCAATTGTTCCGCCGCAGCGCCGTCGAATTGTTTTATCAATTGCTTTTGCGCGTCGTCCAGCACGCCTTGGTCGATCTTCGGTTTCTGTTTGGTGTAGACCTTGTAGGCGATCTTGCGCACGAGCGGATCGACCGGAAACCGGTAGCTGGTCGTTAGGCAGTTGAGTTGGTTCAGGTCCAGGTTCGGGTGAGTATCGGCCGGACAATCGCTGATGCCGCTGTAGTCGACGAAAAGTCGCTTGGTGCCCATATAAGACACGTCCGTGGTCATGTTCAATAAAACTTTGCGACGGTGGACGTTGGTTTCGGCATGCGTAGCGCCGGACATGACCAGTTCGATGATGCCGCCGTCCGACGACGGCACGAAGCGGATGTTCACCGTGGCGTTGGTCGTTTGCCTGCCAATCAGCTTCATCTTGTCTTTGGTCGTCTGAAACGGGTCGGATTTATAGATGACCTGCGAACCGGCCGCGTCGGCAAAGTCGCGGCTGACCTCCAGGAGCAAGTTCGGAATGACCGGCGATTTGGGTTCTTGGGCGTCCGCGATTGTAAGGATGGGAGACAGACTAACGAGCACCCCGAGCATCCAGCGGGACATGGCTGACTCCTTCAGTTTGGTCCAGTTCTATATCGGCGTCCGCCCGACCCGTAACTCGACCCCGTAAGCATGGAAGGGAGAGTTGGCGGATGCTTTTCGTCCGGCAGAGGCGGCGGGAACGGCAAAACTGTTACCAAAATGTTACGCCTCAAACCGGCAGGGGGTGTTATAGTCGCCGCAGGCGTTACAAACCACCAACCACGCACCGCTGGCTGTTTTCACGTGAAAACTGCGGGCGGCTCGAAGTCGAGGTTCCAACATGAATCGATCTCTATTGGCTTTTCTCGCTTTGACGGCAATTGCCGCGCCGGCCCTCGCCGACGAGGCCGCCCCGGCCAGTTCGTTGGCCCGCATGCCCATCAAGGAAGTTACCGTCTTCAAGGACGGTCATGCCTTTGTGCTTCATCAGGGAATGATGCCAACCGATGCCGCCGGAAATGTCGTCATGGATTACTTGCCGACGCCGGTGATTGGAACTTTTTGGCCGTATTGCCCGGACAAGAAAGCGACGCTGCATTCGGTCACCGCCGGCCGCCGGCGCATTCGAGTCGAACGGACGGCCATGAACCTGCGCGACCTGGTCGAGGCCAACCCCGGCGCTGAAGTCATCGTTTCTGAGGGGAAGGACGCCCATTACCCGGCCACG
>JBGQCZ010000710.1:0-3367 GCA_041495645.1 Gemmataceae bacterium
CCATTGTCGCGCTGGCCAATGCTGCCGGGGTCGGAGCGCGGGCCATTGTTCGCCTGAGTGGCCAGAGTTCACTGCGTATTGCACAAGCGCTTTTTGTTCCGACTGAACCCATCACTCCAACACAACGCCGGCTTTATCAGGGCTCGATTCGTCTTCCGCGACTAAATTCCCCGCTCCCGGCTGACTTGATCCACTGGCCCGCCCCGCACTCGTACACCGGCCAGGAAATGGTCGAACTCCACGCGGTCTCTGCTCCGCCGTTGATTGATCTGCTGATCGCCGAATTGCTGAACCAAGGCGCGCGAGCGGCGAAACCGGGCGAGTTCACGCTCCGGGCATTTTTGGCCGGCAAGCGCGATCTGCCGCGTGCCGAGGCCGTGCAAGCGGTGGTATCCGCCGGCAGTCGCGACGAACTCACCCAGGCCTTGACCCAGCTCGCGGGCGGGGTGACGAGCCCGCTCGAAGGCTTGCGCGAGGATTTGCTGAACCTGCTTGCGGACGTGGAGGCCGGGCTCGATTTCGCCGACGAGGACATCCAATTCGCCGAGCAGCGCGACATGCTCTTGCGGCTCGCGGCCGGAATGGCCCGCCTGACAACGCTCAAACGCCAACTGGAGCAACGCGCCGCCGGCGACCGGCCTTTTCGCGTGGCGCTGATCGGCGAACCAAACGCGGGCAAGAGCAGCCTATTCAACGCCCTCGGCGGGGCCAAAGCGCTGGTCGGCCCCACCCCCGGCACCACACGAGATTATCTACTCACTCGTCTTGAACTCGACGGAACGATTGTCGAATTGGCCGACACGGCAGGCTGGCAACCGGGCAATGATGATATTGAGCGGAAGGCCCAGGAATTAGGCGAAGACGTGGCCCGCCATGCCGATTTACTGCTGCTTTGCGTTGAAGCCGGGCGCGAGTTGACCGATGCCGAGCGCGCTCGCCTTCGACTATCGGAACCGCCGTTCGTGGGCCTGGCGACCAAGTGCGACCTCGGCCAGCCGGCAAAGGGGTTCGTATCGACCAGCGCGGTTACGGGCGTTGGCTTAGAAGATCTGAGAGCATTGCTTGCTGATCGCGCCAAGTTTCGTGGCGCACCGGCACTAGCCCCAAGCCTGAGCCGCTGCCGCCATCACGTCGACTCGTGCCTCGAACACTTGCGCCGCGCCCATGCGGTGGCGCTCTATCAGGATCCGCCTGAGATTCTGGCCCTGGAATTACGCGGCGCGCTGGACCAGCTCGGCGAAATGGTCGGCGCAATCTACACGGACGACTTGCTCGACCGCGTCTTCAGCCGCTTCTGCATTGGGAAATAACGCTCGCGGCTAAGCGGGACGATTGCTTTCCAGCTCCAGTGCCCGCGCAATAGCCTGTGCCGGTTGAATCGCACCGGCGCCTTGGCGCGACTTCGGAACATCCGACAATGGCAGGGCGGTTTCGATAAGCAACTCGCGCAACTGTTCGGGATTCAATTCCGGCGCGGCTTCCAGCAGGCACGCCGCCGCGCCGGAAACCACGGCGGCGGCGAAGCTCGTTCCATCGACGTGTTGGAAGTGCGGCGAGAGAAGTTTCCGTTCCGCGATGCGGGTTTCGACGTCCGGATCATCGCCGGTTCGGCGTTCGAACAGCTCCTCGGCCTCGATGGCGACCGCCGACTCCGGCAGAACCGGGGCCGCAAGCCATACGCTTGGCGCGATCAGGTCCGGCTTCGACGCGCCTGCCCACGAGCGGCCCCAGTTGGAATGCCACATCCGCCATTCGGCCTCATCGGCTGAGTTTCGCGTATCGAGTCCGCCGACCGTGTTCGCGCCGGGGGCGGTCGCCGGGGGCAACAACTTGGCCCGGCCCGAATTCCCCGAGGCGGCGACAACCACCACCCCCGCATCGACCAGTGCCTGCACCGCTGTGTCGACTAGATTTCCGGCGAGTCGCTTCAACGGGTCGCCGCCCACCGACAGGTTCACGACGCGCAGGTCCAAGCGTTGGCGGTGTTTGCACAGCCAGCGCAGGGCCCGCGCGAGCGTTGCATTGGTGATGCGGCCGTGGCCGTCCCACGTTTGCACGAAAATCAGATCGGCGCCGGAGGCGAGGCCGGGGTAGATCGGGTTCGTGCCTGCAGCGACCGCGGCGGTCATCATGCCGTGCCATTGCGCGGCGTGCCGGCGGTCCCAGCCGGGCCAGCGCGGCGGCTGGTCTGGTTTGAAGGAGCGCTGGCGAATTTGTGGGCGGCTGCAATCGACCCAAGCACGAAGCCGGTTTTCACCGCTCGGGCCGATCACGATATCGGGATGCGGAAAGAAGCCGGAATCGATCATCGCCAGCGTGACGCCGCGACCGGTGAATCGCGGGTCGTGGCCCAGTTGCATCGCCGTGGGCAAGACGCCGAAGGGAATAAGTCGGCCGCGAGCGTCGACGGGCTCCATCCAATTTCGATTGGTCCACCGGTCACGCAGCTCGACAAGAGCCGAATCGCTTGACGACGCAAGTTGGACGAGCTTGGACCATTCTTCATCATCCGGGCCGGAGCGCATGGCGAAACGATAGGCAAAGATCGATGGCAGGTCAACGTCTTGCATTCGGCGGGACTGGCGGCAAGAACTCCATGAACGCTACCAAGAATCGAGAAGAATTGTGACGACGGTTATAGGCGAATCGCCAAGTTTGGAATCTACATGAACAACCTCCGAAGCATCTGCTTCGAAAAATCGCTGGGGTGCGGCCCATGACGCGGGCAAAAAAAATACCGGGAAATTGCAATTCATGGCCATTGCGACTCCTTTTCTCCCGATTCCTACGTATAGTGGAAACATGCCGCTTCAGCGGAGGCGGTGTTCGCGTTTCTTCAGGAGGCCCGTCATGGGCAAGAAGTTGTACGTTGGGAATCTGGCTTACGGCGTCACGGACAGCGATCTTCAACAGATGTTCGCCGCTCACGGGACGGTCCAGTCGGCCCAGGTGATCATGGACCGGGACACGGGGCGATCCAAGGGTTTCGGTTTCGTGGAGATGGGCTCGGACCAGGAAGTGCAGGCAGCCATCGCGGCCCTGAACGGGCACCAGGTGGACGGCCGGCCACTGACGGTCAACGAGGCCCGGCCCAAGACCGAGGGCGGCGGCGGCGGCGGTGGCGGACACCGCGGCGGCGGTGGCGGCGGTTATGGCGGCGGTCGCGACCGGCGCTAACGAAAACAGCGAACGACGCCCTCGGCTGCCGATCGGCCGGGGGCGTCCCTTTTTTTCGAAAGGAGGACGAATGACTTTGCGGATGCGCGTTCACGACAAGGAACCGATCGGCATGGCCCTGCGCCGGTTCAAGAAGCTGCTCGAGCGCAGCGGCATGCAGAAAGAGTTGCGGGCTCGACAACATTACGAG
>JBGQCZ010000711.1:0-3357 GCA_041495645.1 Gemmataceae bacterium
CGTTGGTGGTGGGCGCGTTCTTGCCGGAGCCGACGGCCCGCTTGAACTCGGCGGCGATTTGCCGCACGTCGCCGTCGGTCACCGGGCCGTCCACCCCGCCGACGTGGACGAACCGGCCGTTGCGGACGCCCCAGATGAGCCGGTTGCGCCAGGGCTTGTCGCGCTCCAGCGCCGAGGACAGGCTCTTGCGCTCGCCCGACGATTCGTTCACCGTCTCGACGGTCTGAAACGGGAGGGCCGCCCGCAACGGCGCGACCCGCTTGCCGGCCGCGTCGTATTTGCCGTCCCAGATCAATTCCGTCCGCGGCATGGGCGCTCCGAGGTGGCGTTCCGCTGTAGCCGGGGTCTTGCGACCCCGTCCGGCCTCGCAGAGGCCGGCTACAGTTGCGAGTCCGGCCTCGCAGAGGCCGGCTACAGTTGCGAGTCGTTGAATGTCTTTATGGTCATTTGTTCATCGGTGGCTAGTGAAATCCGCGAAATCAGACGATTGGGACTGTTCGGCTGAGCTGAGTGCGGAACTTAGCATTGCCGGCGAGGCGTGGCGAGGGGCGTGGTTTGGTTGGAGAAGGTGCGGCTGCCGCCGCGGCGCGGGATGGCGCTGACTTGTTGCAATTTGAGCCGGTTCGGCTTCGCCGAACCGGGCGGTCCTTTCATGGCAACGTCACCCAGGGTGCGCTCGCAAGCTCGCGACCCTGGGCTTTGAGTCTGCAACGCCTGCGGCGTAGCGAAAATGTCGTGGTTGGTAACGTTTGGAAGTAGTGAGTACGAAGTACCGAGTACAGAGGAGGTTCCCCCACGATGCTCGTGGCGCTGTACAATTGCCAATAACGCGAATGGGCCAGTGCATCGATCCCGTGGGGTGACCCATGTCAGACAAAAGCGCGCTCCTGACGCCGGACCCGCCTTTGACAGCGAAGGCGCGGTTTCGCGAGTTGGTTCGCCAGTGGAAAGAAGCGACTGCGTTCACGTCCTCGACCAATGAAATCTCGATGGATGCTGCTTATCAGCAAATCATCGGCATGGGGCGCGACGCGCTGCCGTTGATTTTCGCTGAATTGCGCCGCAAGCCCGATCATTGGTTTTGGGCGTTGAAGGCCATCACCGGAGAAGACCCGGTAGAGCCCGCTGATTGGGGCAAGATCAAGCGGATGGCCGAGACGTGGCTCGCGTGGGCGGATCAGCATGGATTTTGACCGTGACCATTCACGACATCTTCCCGCACCTCGCCGCTGAAGGGTTCGCTGAAACCAGCCCGGCGACGGAAGACTACAACTGTATTGCCTGGGCGGCCGGCGTCACCGACGGATGGTGGTGGCCGGATGCTGGCTATACCTCGGAGTGGCCCGAAGGCGCGCCGCGCGTCGAATCGCTCGACGCCTTCTTTGCCGCATTCGCACTTCTGGATTTTGAACGCTGTACCGATGGCGAATTGGAGCCAGGCTGCGAAAAAATCGCGCTCTATGCGGTCGGCCCGAAGCCCACTCACGCCGCGCGACAATTGCCCGACGGCTCGTGGACCAGCAAACTCGGGGAATACATCGACATTACCCACACGCTCCGTGGCCTGGAGAGCCCCAAGTACGGGCAAGTGTCGGGCTACATGAAGCGCTTATTCAAGAAAGACTGACCCTGGAATGGGCTTGGCCGCGCGTTGGTCTGACGCTCTTCCAATCACGCGGTTTGGGTTTGCAGTTCCGGGGCGGCGGGTGTCGCCATTGGATTGGCGGGGACGACTTCGAGGCGTGGGGTGGGCACGGCGGTTTTCTTGCGGACGGGGCCGAAGTAGAGGCTCTTGATCCAGCCGAAGCCTTGTTTGACCGAGCGCGCCAAGCCGACCATGCCCAGGGCCTGATAAAACACGCGTATCTTCCACATCGGGTCCTTCCAGTTCGCGAAGGCTCGTGCGAAGTTCAGCGGGTTGTAGAAGGCCGCGTACGACAAGAACATGTTGACTTGTTTGCGCCAAGGTTTCGGGTCATTGGTGGCGATGCAATGGTTGCCGTCGAAGAGATAGTCCTCGACCTTGCGGCCGCGGGCTTCGTCGATGACCATGCCTTCGTTGAAGGGCTCTTCGTAGGCTTTGCTTCCCACCGACGGCGTCAGAATCGTGATTTGCGCGCTGACCGCTCCGGTCTTGCGCAGAAAGTTCACTTGATTGACGATGCCGTACAACTGGCCCGGCGAATAGAGCGGCTGGCCGTCGTGATGCATCATCATGGCCATCGGGCAAATGCCGTGCTGGTTCAGGAGTTGGAACAAATCTTTGGTCTTTTCCGGGCTTTGGCCCTTCTTGACGAGTTCGGCGGTCATGTCCTCGATGCCGAACCAGATCGCTTGCAAGCCGCCAGCGCGACAAATCGGCAACAGGTCTTTGTTCTTGTAGACGTCGAATTCGGTGGCTTCGGTGGCGAAGAAGATCTTGTCGCGGAACGGTTTGCCGTTCACTTTGCCTTTGGCCAGTTCGGTGAACGTCTCTTCGACGGTTTCGCGATTGTTGAAAAAGTTGTCGTCGGTGCCGAAGAAGCGCGTGATGCCAGCCTGCTCGGCGATGTCCGTGAAATCCTGCCGCAAGCGCTGGGGGCTCTTGAAGCGGAAGGTGAACTGGTTGTACGCGGGGATCGGGCAATAGTTGCAGTGGAACTTGCAGCCGTGGGTGGTGACGACCGAAGCAGCGCCGGCGTGTTTGACGATGCGGTTCAAGGCCAACGGGCGGCGCGAGAGCGATTGTCGGTTGTGCGGCGGTTCGAGCAAGCGCATGCCGACGAGCGGGTGCGGAAGCTCATCCAAATCCTGGACCATTCGTTGAATGCCGGTGTCGATCAAGCGTCCGAGCGGGGCCTTTTCGTCGCCTTCGCGGAAGACGAGGCCGGGAATGTCGTCGAGCAAGCCGCTGCGGCGCAGGCGGTGGAAGGTTCGTCGCGGATGTTCGTTGGGAGCGCGATAGCCCATGATGCGGTCGAGCAGTTCGAGCAGGACGAATTCCTCGCCGGTGCAGGCGACGTCGGCGCTGTGCTTTTTGCCGTTGTGATCGAAGCCGAAGAAATCCCAAGCCTCGTAGATGGCCTTGGCGCCGCCGGCGAAGATGAGCGGGCGGTCGTCGCCCAACTTGTAGGCGTCGGCGATCAACTCATAGGCCTTGGCCGAGTGAATCTGCATGCTGGAGACGAAGAGCATTTGCGGCAAGCGGCCGTCGATGCGCGCTTGGCTGGGGCGGAAGTTGGGGTTCCACTGGGTTTGCACGATGCGGGTGCGGGTAAAGCCGGCGTCGAACAATGAGCTGGCGATGGAGCGCGGCCCGGCGGTGAGCAGGCGCATGTCGGCAAACAGGAATGGTCCGAGGCGGGTGCGCAGGTCGAA
>JBGQCZ010000712.1:0-3354 GCA_041495645.1 Gemmataceae bacterium
AGCAGGTCGTCGTGGCCGTCGCTGTTCAGGTCGCGGAAGACGGGCAAATTCGTTTCGATCAGCAGCGGGCAACCGCCGGAGCCGCCGGTCAGTTTCGCGAAGTCTTTCTCCGGCTGCCGGCGGAACGACTCGACAGCGACGAGCAGGAACGCGGCGCTGGCGAGCAATCCGGCAGTAAGGAGACTCCGGGCGGGATTGCGGCCGGCGTTTCGCGCGCCCAAGCGGACGATGGCGAATGCGCCGTGGCCGACAATTGGATTGGGCGACTCGCGTTTGAGCCAACGCCAGATCAGCATGAGCGCTGAAGTGAGCAGCAATCCGCCGCCGGCAAAGAAGGTCAATGCACGAAACATCGGATTAGCGATGAACCCGCCGGCGATCAAGCACGCCAGGGCGAGCGGCGCCAGCACATATGGCCAGCGGCTTGCCGGGGGAAACCGACGAAGCAACCGGCGCCCCAGTCCTCTCTCAGCGCCCTCGTTTCCCCCGGCAAGCCGGGGGCTATATGATCCGGCAATTAACGCGCTCGGTGCAACTCGATTCAGACTTCGCAGCGCCCACCAGATGGCGCCGACGGTAATGATCAACGTGCCAAAATACCCAATGCCCAAGCTCAAGAACGAAACATGCAAATTCAGGAACGCGCCGACGGACTGATCGGGCCACAGCCGCCGAAGCAGTTCGAGCATCCCGGCGGCGTAGGCGATCGCTCCAATCAAGCCAATAATGCCGCCAATTACCGCAACCGCGATTGCTTCGATCAGCAACATTCGGCGAACGGTTCGCAGCCGCCAGCCCGTGGCAAGGAGCAAACCAATCTCGCTGGCTCGTCGCTCCAGGTTCAATCGCGTCAGCAGACCGACCAGGAGCAATGCAGAAACGATCAGGAAGAAACTGAAACCCAGGAACAAGCCGCCGAAATCCTGCCCGCCTTTGCTTGCGGCCTCGAAGCGAGCCTTGATGTCCTCGAAAACGAAACCTCCCTCTTCGGGCCGCAATTCCGAGCGCAGCTTTTCTTTGAACTCGTCGATATTCGTGACGCCGGCCACGCGGATCGACGTGGCGTCGCCGAAGCGGCTGGCCCAGAGTTTGCGCCCGGCGGCGAGCGTGACATAAGCCTTCGGCGTGGTTTTGTGCTCGCGCCAGTATTTCTCGTCGCGTGGTTTGAGGCGGGTGTTGTCGTATGGGAAGGGCGGGTTCCAATTGCGAATCGAGGGCTTGTCGGTAATGCCGGGAAACGCCGGAGTCAGGTTCGGATCGGCGGCCGCGCCGGTCATCGGCACATAACCGCGAAGTGTGAAGGTCGCCTTCGATTCAATCTGCTTTCCGTCCTTCAGTTCGGGCTCGAAGTAGGTGAGCGTGATCGGCGTGCCAACGGGAAGGCCGCGTAACGGCGAATCGGCCCAATCGGCGAGGACGATTTCATTGTCTTTCATCGATTCGATGCCCGGCGGCAGGAACGGCCCGAGCGGCGGTGCCGCAGCGGGATCGAGTGCCGCGACAACGGAATAGGGGATTGCTTCCTTGCCCTCGGCGGCGATGGAGTTGGCGAGGTAGACGAGCGTTGGGGAAAAACGAAAGTGATTTTGTGCTGCAGCACGATCAAAGGCCGCAGCAATGCCTGGTTCAATGATGCTGTATCGCGATTCAACCGAAACATAAGATTCACCCTTCACTATTCTCATGCCCCAGTCTTCAAGGGTACTTGGTCCAAAACGCGAAGCGTCCAAGAGTCCGAGACTTTCCCCGTGGACGAGAACTACGTTTACGGGGTCTTCGATTTTTATGGCATTTCCCAGCTTTGCACTTAGCAATTCGCGCGGAACGTAAATATTGCGTGGGGCCGCAAAGCTGGGTTGAAGTCTGAATTGGCTGATCGGATCATCATCTGGAATGATTTTCTCGACCGGAAGAGATAACTCCATGCTGGTGGCATCGGCGTCACGATTTCCGAGTAACGATTCGCTGGGAACTTCCGCCGCGACTGGGACTTTGATCCTGATCTGCTGCCCTTCGACCACCCCCAATTGACGGGCGACGGTTGCCGACAAGAGAGCTCCCGTCGTTACTGATTTTTGCGCCCTGGAAGCCGCCGCCTTGGAAGCCGCTCTGCTCTCATGATTGCCAAAGAGACTTGAAAACCAAGAGAGTGGTCGAGTAAGTGCACCTTTCGAGTGTTCGAGTGGCCAGAACGGAAGCTCGGACTCAAAGCCTGCAAGAATGGTCACGTTGCTCAGCATGCGCTGATTCGCACCGTCAACATTTGACGCGGACCCATGAATCAAAACGCCATCTAGAGCACTCTTTGGGCCCAACTCCCAACTTCCTCGCAGAATCCAACTCTGCAGGAACCTCGGGCTCACCATTGCATAATCGACTCCGCACCGCTGCTCCTCCGCCCGCGCCCGCAAGCTCCCGCGCAGCGAATCGCCGACCGTGAGCGCCCCCGTCAACACCGCAGTGCCCACCGCCACGCCCAGCAGCACGGCCAAATGGCCGCGCCAGTGGAAACGCAGGTTGCGCTGCAAGAGTCGGCGGAAGGTCATTAGTCTGTCTCAAAATTCAGCGTGCTTCAAGTCGGCCGTCGTTCATTTCCATGCGGCGCGGGAACGAGTTCGCCAAGTCAACGCTGTGCGTTACGGCCACCAAAATGGTTTTTGCTTGCCGGTGCAAATCGAGCAAGAGGTCGCCGACGGCTTTGGCCGAATTCCGGTCCAAGTTGCCGGTCGGTTCGTCGGCCAAAAGGAGCAGGGGCTTGTGAATGAGCGCACGGGCAATGGCGACACGTTGGCGCTCGCCGCCCGAAAGCTCGGCCGGGCGATGATCGAGCCGCGCCGACAATCCGACCCGCTCCAACAACTCTCGGCCCCATATTTGAACCTCGTCCGCGTTCACGGACGAATTCACCAGAGTCGGGATCAGGACATTTTCGAGGACCGAACATTGCGGCAGCAGATGATGGTCTTGAAAAACAAAGCCGATGCGGCGGTTGCGGAAATCGGCCAGTTCCGGTTCGGGCAGCGCGAAAGGGTCTTGTCCGTCGAGCCGGACGGTTCCGCCGCTGGGCCGGTCGAGCGTGCCGACGATGTGCAAGAGCGTGCTTTTTCCGGAGCCGGAAGGCCCCATGATCGCCAACGCGTCTCCGGACGCGAGACTCAGATCGACGCCGCGTAATACCGCCAGCGGCCCGCTTCGCGTCGGGTAGTCTTTTGTCAGACGTTCGATTACGAGTGACATGGTGAGATTCAGGAGTCGAGATCCCAGACCCAAACGAGGCCGGTATCGCCGCCGGCCGCCGCCAACATTCCATCAGGCGAGAAAGCCAAGCTATGAACGCCGCCGATCGGCCATTGG
>JBGQCZ010000713.1:0-3353 GCA_041495645.1 Gemmataceae bacterium
AAACTGCGGCCGTCTTTGAGTTCGACGAGGTAGGTCAAATGGTCGGGATTGATGGCAGCGCTGGGGAAGCGGATGTCGCGCAACACGGAGTCATAATCGCGATGGATCAGATTCGAAAGATCGGGCCCAATGTCGCCGCCCTCGCCGCGAACACGATGGCACTTGGCGCATTGGCTTTCGTTGCCGAAATAGACAGCCTTGCCGCGCGCCCAACTGCCGCCTTTGAGTTCGGGGATGTCGCGAACGATGGATTCGTTGGCCGAGCGCTTAAGGGTTGCCCACGGCAGGAGGAAGCGGTGCAAAGGCAGTGGATGACGGTCTAACGCTCCCTTAAACGTGTATGAAACTTCGAACTTCGGGACCGTCCCTCGAGTTTGGAACTCGATAACGATAGGTTCAGGCTTGTCTTCTTTCGGAGACAATTCGAGTTCGATCGAGTAATGAGTGTTAACTCTTTGCGACGGCACCCCGCGAATTCCTGCCCCCCGCGTTGCCCGTGACCGGACATCTCCGCGCGAGCTCGAAACGAAAAACGGCACGCTGCTCGAGAAGTGCAACGTCACCGGCTCGGCCGGCCAATTGTGATCGAGTCGGGACCCAGGTTGAACGGCGGGGTGCACCAAATCGGTCAAGTCCAAGCTGGTCTTGAATACAATCCGCGCGAACTCTGGCGGCGGCTTATCATGTTGATCCCAGAGCGACTGGTGCATGGCACTGAAGTCTGTCAGTTGGCGGCTCAGCGCCGAGTTCAAATGTGGCAACCAGCCTGACCACGTTTGGTTGCCGTCGCCCGAACTCCATTCAACTTGCACCCCGCAAAGGTCGTAGCCGAGGTCTACTTGCGGGACTTGGTGCAAAGCACTGCCGACGGGTTTTTCTGACCGGCCCATTCCCGGTAAAGTGAGTGTGTAATGGGTCGAGTCGGGGTGTGGCGCGGTGGTCAGGATGAGCGTTCGCCGATCCGGCGTAACGCTCGCGCCGAGGATCGGCAATTCGTATCTCGGGACGGCAAGCTGCATCTGAACGGCGGCGTAACCCGGCCGAAGCGTTTCGAATCGATCGCCGGCTCGGACGTGTTTTCCGTATTCAATCTTCGCCTTCTTTGAAAGATCGACCAATTGCTTCGGATCGAGTGGCCGATCGAACGCGACGCACACTTCAGTTGGGCTCTGAGGCCAAACCAGCAACGGCTGTGGCAGCGAACGGTCATAGCGGATTTGGAACAACTTACCTTTGCCGGACGGGCCGTTGCCCCAATCAGGCGCCCCGCTATGAGCCGCAACGACGAGATTGCCCGTGGGCGAAATACAGCAATCGACCGCAAGCATGTTCAAACACGCAATGAGTTGGTTTTGCGCGACATATCCAGCGTCAGTCTTGACCAGCTTCGTGCGATACAGTTTGCCACGGGAATAACCGGTTACAAGGGCATCGTGTGACCACGATGGGGGGCCAAAGGGACCGCTCTCAAGCGGCTCGAACTCGCCCGGGAGCGGATCGCGACGCGGTAGGCTGCCAAATGGCTCGTTGAAACACAACCCGCACGTCGATTGATGTTGAGGGCCGTAATCAAAAGTACTCGGTTCGTCGATCACATTCGGCAAATGCTTCGGGTGTCTCGGCGGAAAGCCGTAATGCCGGCCGGGTTGGATGTGCAGTAACTCGTCGAACGGGTTCCCGTTAGGCAGCCAGGTCGCGCCTTCCTGATCGGTGGCGAACAGATCGCCTTCGCGGTTGAAGGCCAGGCCGACCGGGAAGCGGATGCCGGTGCAGACGGTTTCGCGTTTCTTGAAGTCCGGCGACACCTTCAGAATCGTCCCGCGTTCGCTCTTCAGGTCGTAGTGCGACTTGCCGTCCTTGTCGAGCATGTAGGCGTTGACGTACGATTTGCAGCCCAACCCAAAGTAAACGGCGCCGTCTTTGTCGATGGCCACGCCGAGGGCATCGACACCGTGCGTGTTCATTTCCGGCGGATAGGGTTCCCATTTGTCGGCGACGACGATTTCCTTGTCGGCCTTGCCCGAACCCTTCGAATCGACAATCAGCAGGACCTTGCCCTTGGCGGCGACGATCACGCCCTGGCCGTGCTTGTATCCGGGCGGGGTGACGGCCATGCCGATCGGGGCGAGCAGGCTGCCTTTGTTCTCGTACCAGAGTTCGATTTTGTCTTCGAGGCCGTCGCCGTCGGAATCGGAGAGCAGGTAGATGTTGCCGTTGTAGCCAAGGGCGATGAGCTTGCCGTCGGCACGATAGCGGACATTGTTGATGTTCGGCAAATTCACCGGCAATTCGCGGACGGTGAAACCGGGCACGAGCATCTGCACGGGCGGCGGATCTTTGACGGTGGCGAGCGGTTTACTGCCGGGCGGGCCGACGTGGGCGGGCGGAATGGGAACTACGTTCGCGTACTTGTCGGCGAGATATTTGTCGACGGCAAGACGCTGATCGTTGCTCAAGACGCGGTCGAACAAAAGGACTTCTGCGATGTCGCCATCGAGAAAACCCTGGACGTAGGGCGGGCGGGCCTCGTTGCTGTAGCGGCGAGCGCCAAGTGTGAGTTCATCGAGGCGCATGACGGATTGAGTGCGCCTCCGCGAGCCGGCGAGTTGGCCATCCACGTAGAGATTCACACCGCCAGCGCCGATGCCGGAGACGAGCGCGAAGCGATGAAACTTGCCGAAATCGACCGGCTGTTTCAAGAGATTGGCCGCTCCGCCGAAGCCTGGGCCTTCGGCGTTAAGCATTTGCAGTTTCGCCGAAAAGCCTGGGCCTAAGTCAACATTGATTCCGCTCGTGTAATCGTTCTTGCCCGCTTCGTTGCCGGCGAAGATGCCGCGAAACGCGCCTCGGTTCGAATACGGTGAGCAAACGACGAAGATCGTGAGTTCTTTCAGTTCGTGTTTTTCGGCTTTGAGGGCTAGGAAATCGTCGGTCCCGTCGAAGCGGATCGCGGCGGAGTCACCCATCATTTGGAACGTCGGCCTTGCGTCTCTCTGATCCTGGGACAGGTCGAGTTTCTTGCCGGCGCTGTCGTACCAAACGTCGATGGGCGATTGCGATGATAGGGGTGGTTTGTTTTGGGCTTGCCGCGCCGCGTTTTGCGCCGTGGCGTCGAGCCAAAGAAGGAGGCCTTCGCGCGCCGATTCGGGAAGACGCTTGTCGGCCCACGGTTCGGCGGCGTCAAGCATTGTGAGGAAGCCGCAGGCAATGAGGCAAACAAGGAAAAACCGCGTCATGATCGCACCTCGGGAGAGTCGATGAGTTGAGTTTAACGTCGGCGCGGTGCGGCGTCACGGGGATTACGTGATCGGGCAATGAGTCTGAGAGTTCGCGCGAGCGCGAAACGTAAACGG
>JBGQCZ010000714.1:0-3339 GCA_041495645.1 Gemmataceae bacterium
CAGCACGCCGGCCAGCAGCATCCCAATTGGCCCGCCGATGAACAACATCAACGCTTCGTTTGTGCCGAGATTCATGAGTGTGTCCTTCGACCAACCATTAGCCGCGGATGCGGCGGATTCGCACAGTTACGTGCCATCCGTGTTCTATTGAGTTGCTTTGAGTTCCGACCGTCTTGGTCAAACGAACATGCGCGCAATCAAATAGAACACGCACGACAGCAACATGGTCGCGGGAAGAGTCAGAAACCAGGCCATGGCGATTTTCCGCAGCGTCAGCCTTTGCAAGCCGGAGCGATTGGCCCACATCGTTCCCGCGATCCCCGACGACAGCACGTGCGTGGTGCTTACCGGCAACCCGCTGACGCTGGCCAATCCGATCGTGAGCATCGCCACCGTCTCCGCGCAGGCACCCTGGCTATAGGTCAAATGCGCTTTGCCGATTTTCTCGCCCACGGTAACGACAATGCGCCGCCAGCCAATGGTTGTGCCAATGCCAAGCGCCAGGGCCACGCCCAGCACTACCCACACGGGTACGTATTCCATCGGCCCTTTAAGCGTCTTCACCAGCCGTTGCCAGTCCTTTTTCTCGGCCTTTCCGTGCCCTTCAAGCACCAGCGACTCCATTGCTTTCAGGTCTTTGTTGAGGTTGAGCAACTGCACTCGAAATGCCCAGCGATCGGGTTCGGGGATGTCGCGGAAGGAGCGCTTGCCGGCCAAAGTCGATTTCACGAGCGCGAGCCGAGTGCGCACCCGTTGGCTCATCGGCAGCGATTCCAGATCGGCGCCGGTAGACGCCGGCTCGTGGATGCCCAAGTCTTGCAGCAATCCGTCCACTTCCTGGGCCGCTTCCACGACGTGTTGAATCTGCGCCTCATTGAACGTCAGGTTCAGGGCAAAGTGCGCCGGCACAATGCCGATCAGAACCACCATGATAAGCCCCATGCCCTTTTGCCCGTCGTTCGATCCATGGACAAAGCTCACGCCGGAGCAGGTGCAGACCAGCACGGCGCGGACCAGGAACGGCGGGTGGGCGTCTTTCGGCGGCGGGTTGTGCAAGCTCGGTGAAGGGAATAGGCGCTTCATCAACAGGAGCAGCATGGCCGCTACGAAGAAGCCGACCAGCGGCGAGAGAAACAGCGACAGGCCGACCTCGCCCGCCTTAGACCAATTCACGCCAGTGATCGCACTTTGGCCGTTCGTGAGGTGATGGATCAGTGCGGCCCCGAGGATCGCCCCGATCAATGAATGGGAACTTGAGGCCGGCAAACCGAAATACCATGTGCCCACGTTCCAACTGATGGCCGACAAGAGCAGCGACAACACCATGGCCAGACCCGCGTCCGTGTTGATGCCGACTAACAGCTCGACGGGCAACAAATAGACGATGGCATAGGCAACGCCGATGCCGCCCAAGATCACACCAAGAAAATTGCAGAAGCCCGACCAGACCACCGCCACAACGGGGTGCATGGACCTGGTGTAGATGACCGTGGCGACCGCGTTGGCCGTGTCGTGAAATCCGTTCACGAACTCAAACCCGAACGCGATGACCAAGCCGACAAAGAGCAGGATCGCCTGGCTGAAGGACAGGTCGGAGAGGAAGCTCATGGTGGCCCGATGGTGTTTGTGATCGGGGAGAGAGAACGCCCGCGCGGGTCGGAGTGAGATTGTAAAGGAAATGTGAAGATGCGGCGAGGAAGGCTATTTGAGAATGTCCGCAATCGCCGCGTCAATTGTCGAGAATTGAAACTTGTAGCCCCACTGCAACGCCTTCCCCGGCAGTACGTTCTGGCCCGTGGTGACGACTTCAGCTGCCTGGCCGAGCATCAGCTTGAGCATGAAGCCCGGCGTCCACATGATCGCCGGGCGGTGCAAGGCCCGGCCGAGCGCTTTGCCGAATTGCTTGTTGGTGACCGGATTCGGCGCCGTCGCGTTCATCGGGCCGTTGGCCGCGGAGTTTTCCAATGCGAACGCGAACAAACCAACCTCGTCGGCATGATGAATCCAAGGCATGTATTGTTTGCCCGAACCGGCCGGTCCGCCGCCGCCCATCTTGAACGGAAACAGCAATTGCTTGAGCGCCCCGCCTTCCTTGTCCAGAACCACGCCGGTGCGGACCAACACCAGCCGCGCTCCCGCGTTGCGGGCCGGTTTGGCCGCGCGTTCCCAATCGGCGCACAGGCCCGCGAGAAAATCGCTTCCTGGCAGTGACGATTCGTCGATCTCCTCATCGCCACGCGGGCCGTAGAAGCCGACCGCCGAGGCGTTCACCAGTACTTTGGGCGAGCCATCGGCCCTTTTCGGGCTTCGCGAGATCGCTTGTGCGCAGTTTGTCGTGGACTTCACGCGGCTGTCGCGCAGCAGCGTCTTGAACGCCGTGCTCCAGCGCTTGTTGAAAATGCCCTCGCCGGCCAAGTTGACGATGGCGTCGCATTCGGCGGCCTTGTCCTGCCACGGTCCGGCTTGCATCGGGTCGCCCTGCACCACCTCGCAGTCCGCCCCGATACGCAAAGCCGCATCGGCACGCCGCGACAGTGCGACAACCTCATCCTGCCGGTTCCGCAGATGCCGGATCAAGCGCGTACCAATCAGCCCCGTCCCGCCGGTAACAAAGACACGCATCGACAACTCCCTCGGGAAATCGCTCCGCCATCTTCTATCATGGTAGGCGGGCAAGCACGGCCAACATGCTAACCGGATCGAATGACAACGGACAACAACATCATGTCGCTCATTCCCAACCGATTCATGTTCCGGCTCGCGTATCAGTGCCGGTACGTGAAAAAGATGCCGCTCGACGACGACTACGGACTGGTCGACCTGCCCACCGCGTGCCGCATCGACAATCTCGCTGCCATGGACGGCCAAACAAACTACGCCGACGTGCGACTCGGCTGGAACGAGCTTGGACTGGGCTTGCAGGTGGATGTCAAAGGCAAAGAAGCCCCGCCGCAAGGCACCCCCGACCGGCCGCGCGGGTCCGACGGCGTCACGCTCTGGCTCGACACGCGCGGCGACCGCACCAGCCACCGGGCCAGCCGGACTTGCCATCAGTTTCATTTTCTTGCCGCCGCGGGCGGAGCGGAAAAAGACGAGCCGTTGTTTCTCCAGTCGAAAATCAACCGGGCTCTCCAAGACGCGCCGTTTGCGACGGAATCCGAAGTCTTGTTGCGGGTGGAATCGATCAAGGGCGGCTACCGGCTCGAAGCGTTCCTGCCCGCCGCGGCCATGAACGGCTTCGAGCCGGAGGAACATCCTCGCTTGGGTTTCTTCTATTCGATGCGCGATCTGGAATTGGGCGAACAAACGCTGAACGTGGGCGCCGACTTTCCCTTTGCC
>JBGQCZ010000715.1:0-3337 GCA_041495645.1 Gemmataceae bacterium
GATGTAGTCGCCGAAGTAGATCACGTCGCCCTTGCGATACTCCCGCACCCACTTGACACCGCCACGCGTGAGGAATGCCAGGTGCCTGTCGGCGGGATCTTGTGGGCGCGGCCGATCGGCAAGCGTGTCGCTGATCGCATCGCAAGTTTCTTTCCACAATGGGCATCGCCGAACGATCTCAGTTTTCGGCCGGGGGAAGTTAATCACGGCCCCGGCCAGGTCGATGGCGTCAAGGGGCAGGTTCGCTAAATCGCTTTGCCCGAATCCGCAGTTGATGCCGATCAAGATCATGGCCTTGAGTCGCGGGTGGGCCGCGTCGATCAAGCGGCGGATTTCATCGGCTTCGAAGACACGCGAGCCGCCTTCGCGCTTCGCCCGCCGCATGACCTTGCGCGACGGCCGGTCAAATGCCGTGCCGAACCGCACCGGCCGGTCAATGTGCTCGTTGTCAAATCCCCACTTGAAAACCACGCGTGCCCGCAAGACAGCGCTGGCGATCGTCACGACGCCGTAGCTCGCGGCCAGCTTCGCCCGGAATCGCTCGAAGTCATCCGGCCCCAACGACAACACCCGCCGATCCTTGCCGAAGAAATCGAGGATGGTTTCGCAGATACGGAAGTAGTCGCCCCACGTCCGGCTCGCGAGTTCGCCGGCCGCCAGTTTATTCTTCTTGCTGGTCAGGAACTTGTTGCACAGGTCCATCAGCTTCAAGCCTTCGCCGTGGTCGCGTGGCCGATGGCCAGCAAGCAGTTCGTCCTTTTCCGCGAGCCACTTGTTCAGGGCCGCGTCCGGATCGGTGCCGAAGTAGTGGAGATGCCCTAAAACCTTCTTTGCCCACTGGCCCGATGCATGTGGGAAAAGAGGGAAGTCGGCATGCGGTTTCTTCAGCTTTTTGTGGCGTTTCATGCTGTTGACTCCGCGTTAGGTGTAGGTTACTGGTGTAGTGATTGTATTGATTGACAAGATGTTAAGGCTGAAAACGCCAACCATCTCGTATACACAATACAACGGACGACCGGCAACTGACAACGGGCAATCTCATGCGAACCACTTGGACGTTCTCGACTGCCTCACAACTTGTATTCGGCCGCCATGCCGTGCAACAGCTTGGCGACCTGGCGCGCGCTATTCCGGCCAAGAAGGTCTTTGTTGTTACCGATACGATCCTGGCCAAAGCGGGCGTTTTGGATCCGGTCCACGCCTCCTTGGGTCAGGCTGGCATCAACGTCGGCATTTTCGAAGGCGGGCAGGCGGAGCCGTCGCTCAAGGTCGCGGACGAATGTGCGGCGGCGGCGCGGAAGTTCGGGCCGGATGCCGTTCTCGGTCTGGGCGGCGGCAGCAATATGGACGTGGCGAAGATGGCCGCGATCCTGCTCACGCACGGCGGCAAGGCTGGAGACTACGTAGGCGATAGCCGCGTGCCGGGGCCGATTCTGCCGGTGATCTGCGTTCCGACCACGGCCGGCACCGGCTCCGAAGTCTCCCATGCGGCGGCCTTCACCGACACCGACAATCAAGTCAAGACCGGTTTGTTGAGTTTCTATCTTCGCCCGCGGTTGGCGATCGTCGATCCCCTTCTGACCGTGACTTGCCCGCCGAAAGTGACCGCCGATAGCGGAATCGACGCGCTCACGCACGCCATCGAAGCCTATACCGCCGTGGATAATGCCGAGTTCCCGCTGCCGCCCGGCGAGAAATCCGCCTACCAGGGCAAGAATCCGCTCGGCGACGTGAACGCCGAGAAGGCCATTCGCCTGTGCGGGCAATACTTGCAGCGCGCCGTTAAGAATGGAAGTGATCTGGAAGCGCGCGAAGGCATGGCACTCGCGGCCACGTTGGCCGGTTTGGCGTTTTCGAACGTTGGTGTAGCGCTCGTTCATGCGCTCGAGTATCCGGTCGGCGGGATTGTGCCCGTTTCGCATGGCGCGGGGAACGGTTTGCTTTTGCCATTCGTGATGGGCTTCAATTTGCCGAAACGGCGCAAGGAATTCGCGCAGATCTTGAGTTGGCTCGGAGAAAACGTGAGCGGGCTGAACGAGGAAGCCGCCGCCGAGCGGGCCATTGCGGCCGTGGCGCGGCTCAAGACCGCGATTGGCATTCCCGAGCGGCTGCGCGACATCGGCGTAAAGAAGGAACAACTGCGCATGTTGGCCGAAAAGGCGCACGCGATCAAACGCATCACGCGCGTCAATCCCCGGCAAGGCACGATTGAGGAATTGGAAGCCATCCTCAGTGAAGCGTGGTGATGGGTTCCACCGCGAATTCATATCATGGCCTGCAACCACAGCGCGCGGGACGAGAAATGTCTGCTCCGATTCTGGAAGTCGTCGATCTCAAGAAGCAATACGGCCGGATTGAAGCACTCAAAGGCGTGAGTTTTTCCGTGGCCGACGGGGAGCTTTTTGGGCTTCTCGGGCCCAACGGCGCTGGAAAAACGACTTTGATTTCAATTCTGTCGTGCCTGATGGGGCCATCTTCCGGTCAGGCGAAATTGGCCGGTCAACCCCTGCGACTCGATCGGGCCGAAGTTCGCCAGCAGATCGGGCTCGTTCCCCAGGACGTGGCGCTCTACGGCGAATTGACCGCCCGCGAGAACCTCCGCTTTTTTGGCCGCCTATACGGCATGAAAGATCCGGGTCTCGGCGACCGCGTGGAGGAAGTGCTCGACGCGATCGCGCTGGCCGATCGGGCCGACGACCGCGTGCAGACCTTTTCCGGGGGCATGAAACGACGCCTGAATCTCGGCGCTTCCATCATGCACGAGCCGAGGCTGCTCCTTCTCGATGAACCCACGACCGGAGTGGACCCACAATCGCGCAACCGCATCTTCGAGGAAGTTCGCCGCCTGAATGGCCTGGGCATGACGATCATTTACACCAGCCATTACATGGAAGAAGTGCAGGCCCTATGCACGCGAGTCGGCATTCTCGATCACGGACTACTCATCGCTTACGACACGGTGGAACACCTGCTCCACCGGCTCGATGGCCAGATTCGCTTTCGGATGGAATCGGTTCCCGATGCACTTCCTGCCCGGCTAGGCAATCTTAGCGAAGTCAAGGTTCAACGGTCCGAGGGGAACCAGTTCGTGCTTGCGTGCGCAGACGTGTCGAACGCGCTGCTGCAACTTGCGGCCGTATTCACAGAATTGGGCATTCAGCCGGCGCACATCGAAGCGCACGAGCCAAACCTCGAACGGGTTTTTCTGGATCTCACCGGCCGCGCCCTGCGGGATTGAATGGGGAGAAGTCGATGCCCATCTGGACGCTTGCCAAGAAAGACCTTCGCCTGTTGCTGCGAGACACGCGGGCCGCGATCATCCTGCTGACGATGCCGC
>JBGQCZ010000716.1:0-3333 GCA_041495645.1 Gemmataceae bacterium
AAACGTAAACAGTCTTGAGATCAGCTTACTTCTTCTTCACCTTTTCGAGTTCGGCGGGCTTGTCATCCTTGTCGATGAGGCTGAGTTTGTCCTCGGTCAACGATTTGATTGTGTCCACGTCTTTCATTTCGTTGCCTTCGAAACTCATGACGGTATGCAGCTTGTCGCCTTCGAGTTTGTAGGTGCCCTCGACTTTGATCTGCTTGCCGTCCATCTCGAACGAAACGATCATCTTGCCGTCCTTGGCGAACTCGACGAGCGCACCGACCGGGGCGCCTTCGGCCTTGATGATGTTCCAGGTGACGATGAGCTTGGTCTTGTCGAATTCTTTCTTGTCTTCAGCTCGGGCCAGGCCGGCGAACGAAACCGCGAGTGCCAGCGCCACCACGATTCTTCGACGTGCGTTAATCAGAATCCTCAAATTGGACTGATATCGGGCCGCGGGCCACATCCCAGCCCTTTAAGGGTGTGCCAAAACGGTTATTTCACAGTGTTTTCCGAGAGGTGGCTCGTTTGACCTCAATCTCAAGATGGAGCCGAATGACGAAATTCACGGAAAACCCCAGAAAACCAAGGTTTGACCACCCTGAAAGGGCTGGGCCACATCCAGCGGCGCAATCTGATTCTAGAAATCATCCAGCGGCCAGCAAGGCGGTCCGGTTCACCGACGCCGGGAACTGACAACTTCTTTGGCAGCAAAGTGTTACGTCAAGCGTCCGGAGTGAAAGCGTTCTATCTTGTGTAGCGCATCGTTCATCGAGAGCGGCAATTCCCGTTAGAATCCGAGGATCGCGTCGTCGTAACAGTGTCAGACGCGGCGGTGGAAACCCGGTGGGAAACCGGGTAAGGTGGAGATGATGAAGCCAGGCCCCTCGATGGGCGGCTCCCGCCGCGCCGCGTTCGATGTTCTTTACCAGCGGCATAACCGCGAGGTTTGGGCGGCGGCGTATGTGCGGCGGATGGATCCCGATTTAGCCCTGGACATCACCCAAGAAGCATTCATGCGGCTTTGGAAGGAATGGGAAAAGGGCGAGTCGATCGAGAATCCGCGGGCTTGGCTGATGCGTGTGGCTCGCAACCTCGCCGAAGACTACGCCAAAAGCGCCTTCCATCGCAACGGTACGCTGCCGCCGCAGCTAATGAACGGCGTGCGCGGCCCGGAATGGTCGCCCCTGGACAAGCTGGAACGCGAAGAGACATTCGTACAACTGCACGCGATCCTGCTGGAACTCTCGGAGCCGGATCGCCACTTATTGACGCTTCGCTACGCCCTCGATTACGATGCGGGGCAGATCGCGGAGCTGTTGGGAATTAACACGACGGCCGTCCATATGCGCCTCAGCCGTGCTCGCCAACGGCTGGCCGAGCGCCTGGCGGCCGAGGGGGTCGAACCAAAATCATGAACCAATCCTCTCCCACAAATGTCGACCCGCAAGCAGATGATGGGCTTGATCGGCTGCTGCGCGAGTACTTCAAAACTCAAGTGCCTCGCCAGTTTCCGCCTTTGCCGATGGGCGTGGTGGAACCGGTGCCGATGGCGCGAATTCAGCAGCCATCGCCGTTGTCGCGCGGCCGTTGGGTTTTGGCCGTCTGCGTCGCCGTTGTGCTAATCGGCTTCGGATTGTTGCTGCAAACGCAATCCAACGGAAGCATGTCGGCCGGTCCTGGGTTCAGTCCGAACGGGACGGCGGGCGGCACCAATCCCATGCCGCCCAAAAAAGCACCTTAAGAATTTGCCGCCAGTCCTCCCTGAAACGAGCGCTGCCAGTGTCTCGCTCGCTTCTTCTCGTATTTTTGCGATCTTGCTGACTTCTTTCCGCGCCTTTCTTGCGCAATCGGACTTTTCCGCAAAATCGCCAGCTTCGTCGCCCCTTACGAGCGGTTTCGTTTACCGACCCCTCAAAATTGAACTATGTTGGAGGTAGTCTAGTTTAATAGGCCGCTGCGTGAGGATACTGCGCCGCGACCGCGCTGAGTCTACCGCCGCAATTGAGAGTCGATATGCCTGCCACGATGAGCGAGTCCATTGCCGCATTGCCGCCCCTTCAGCGTCGAATGGCCGAGGCTTGGCTGACGCGTTTTGAGGAGAAATGGCACGACCTGAAACTCCGCGAGTGCATGCGGTCGCTGCCGAATCAAAGTTCCATGCGCCGGCCATTATTGTTGGCAATGATCGAGCGCGATCTAGCGCACAATTGGGAAGACGGCCGGCCGGTTAACATCGAAAACTATGTGCAGGAATATCCGGAGTTGGGCGGCATCGATGAGATTCCCATCGAGCTGATCGTCTCGGAATACAACGTTCGTCAGAAGCACAACGGCGCCGAGCTGTCCGAATTTGCTGAGCGCTTCCCGACGCGCGTCGACGATCTGTATGTGATGCTGAAGCCCGGCTTGTTCGATGTCAATGCCGCTGCGGGCGGCACGAGCGTCGAGGACTCGCAAAGCGCGCGACGGCTAAAATTGTTGCGGGCCCCGGCGGACGCGGAGACCACCGATCCGATATCTGAGCGCCGGCTCAAGTTATTACGCATGACGGCAGTCGAAGATGCACTGCCGCTCGCACCGGTCTTAGAACCGGTTCCGGCCGATCCACCCGCACCGGAACCTGCTGAAATGTTCCTGCCTCCGGAGCCCCCGCGGAACGAGCCCACCAGAAAACTCGAGGTTTCACCGGCCGAAACCGTCTGGTTGGACATTCAGACCGTGCGCCCCAGCAAACAGGGCGCGCAATTGCCGCTGTCGCGCTCGGAGTTGTCGACCCCGCCCATGCCCCCGCCGGTGCTCGGACGATATACCGTCGACAAGCGCTTGGGCAGCAGCGGTTACGGTTCGATCTATCTCGCCACCGATACCCAACTCGATCGTCGCGTGGCCCTGAAAATCCCGAATTTCGCCGGCCCCGACGCCGACTTGATGCGGACCCGTTTCCACCGCGAGGCCCGCGCCGCCGCGGGACTCAGTCATCCCCTGTTGTGTCCGGTGCTCGACGTCGGCCAGATCAACGGCGGCGATTTTCTGGTCATGCCGTTCGTCGAAGGGGACACGCTGCAAGAAGTGCTCAAACAGCGCACGATTTGGCCCGCCAGGCAGGCCGTCGATCTCGTCCTGAAACTGGCGACCGCGATGGACGCGGCGCATCGCCAGGGCGTAGTTCATCGCGACATCAAGCCGTCAAACGTTCTCATCACGCCAAGCGAAACGCCGGTGATCGTCGGATTTGGTCAATCGGCGCTGCCAAATCACTCGAAACGGACCGGAAACGCCGTGTACGTGGCCCCGGAGCGAGCAGGCGGGGCGGGCGATCCGACGAGCCCGCGCAGCGACATTTAC
>JBGQCZ010000717.1:0-3320 GCA_041495645.1 Gemmataceae bacterium
GACAAGAACCGCGCCACTCAGGGCGGCAATCAGGTCTTGTCGTACGAGTACCGAATTCTGGTAAGCAGCTACAAGAGCGAGCCGGTCCAGTTGCAAGTGTGGGACCGCCTGCCGACAGCCGAAAAGCAGACAATCGCCGTAACGATCAACTCGCCGAAGCCCGAATTGAGCAAGGACCCCTTGTATCTGCGCGAAGAACGGCCGAAGAACCTATTGCGCTGGGACCTGACCGTCGCGCCGAACACCTACGGCGAGAAGGCCACGCCGATCGACTACCAGTTCAAAATGGAGCTCGAACGCAACATGCGCATCGGTTCGGTGTTGACGAAGTAGGCGGAGTTGCGAGTGAAGCTGTAGCCGCAGGCTTTAGCCTGCGTAGAGTCGCAGGCTTTAGCCTGCGTAGAGTCGCAGGCTTTAGCCTGCGTAGAGTCGCAGGCTTTAGCCTGCGTAGAGTCGCAGGCTTTAGCCTGCGTAGAGCCGCAGGCTTTAGCCTGCGTAGAGTCGCGTCGCGGTTCCCACGCAGGCTAAAGCCTGCGGCTACAGCAAGCGATGGCGCGTGATTGGAATTGGTACGATCAATCGAGGGCCGCAAACGCAAATCATGGTTATGGGTTTTGTTGGCGCAGCAACGAGCGTTTGCGTGGGCAATCATGAGGAACCGTCATGTCCGAGTCGCACATTGTCGTGGTCGAGGACGAACCCGCGATCCGTCGCGGGGTCGTGGATGCATTGAAGCTCTCCGGCTATTCCGTCTTGGAAGCCGCGGACGGCGCGGCGGGCTATGAGCAGTCGATTCGCCCCGGCGTGCGGCTGGTCTTGCTCGATTTGCTTCTACCGCGGCGCGACGGCCTCGACGTGCTCTCCGACTTGCGCAAGGTCCGGCCGACTCTGCCGGTGATTATTCTCACGGCGCGCGGCAGCGAGGAAGACCGCGTACGCGGGTTGCGCATGGGCGCCGACGATTACGTGGTGAAGCCGTTTTCGGCCCGCGAACTTCTCGCTCGGGTCGAGGCGATCCTGCGGCGAACGCCGGACATGCCGTCGGGCGCGGCCAAGGCCAAGCTCGGCAAGGCCAGCATCGACTTTCATCGCCGTGAAATAAAATGGTCGGATAAGGATCGCATCGAGCTTTCCGAAACGGAATCGAGCATTCTGTTATTTCTCCTCGAGAATCACGATCGTTCGGTTTCGCGCGAGGAAATTCTGTCGCGGCTGTGGGGTTTGAACCCGGCCGGCCTGGAAACGCGGACCGTGGATATGCACGTGGCCCGGTTGCGGGCCAAGCTTCGCGATCCGTCCGGAAAAACCTCGCCCGAGGCGATCGTGACCGTCCGCGCGCATGGTTACATGGCAGGTCCGGACTTAAAAGCCGGTTAAGAGGCGATCGACATGAAACGCTGGTTCCAACGCTCCGCCATGTTCGTGCTCATCGCCGGGCTGATCGCCGGCGGTTTGGGCTGGGCAACCTCCGAAGCGCTGCAAATGGAATCGCATCGCCGTCAAGCGTCCGCGCAAAAGGAACACTCGGAGAAAGTGCATCGCGCTCTACTGCGTCTGGATGGGTTCATATCCCCGAAACTGGCCCGCGAAAACAGCCGGCCGTTTGCTCACTTCTCCGCTTTGCATGCGCCGATCCCGGCCATGAACGGACAGGGCGTGCCTTACCCGCCGGGAACCGTTCGCCTGCCGTCGCCGTTGATGGAAGTCGAGCTCGATCAATGGGTGCTGCTGCATTTTCAATTCACGCCGGAAAACACAGCAACCAGCCGCTGGCAATCGCCGCAAGTGCTTCAGCCAACGCTGCGCGACTGGCTCAAGCGGCCCCCATTCAGCCTTACCCTGCCCAACGTCACCCCCGCACGCGAAGAACTGCTGCAGGACTTCTCGAAACGCTATTCGACGGAATTGCTAGCCGAAGCGCGCAAACGGGTGGCCTCGCCGACGTACAGCGAGCCGGCCGTGGATATGCGGAACGACCTCGGCATGAATTCCAACCCGGCCAATCCGGCCGGGCAAAATTCACAGTTGCAAAAGGACAACAACTACAAGCCCAACGATATGCCGAATTTGGGGCAACAAGCGCAGTATGGCCCGGACCCGGACAAGCAAGCGCGCAAGGAAATAACGAATTCCTCGAAACAAGCCCCGCGCGGCGGCCGCGGCATCGACCCCAGCCAGAACCTGGACGAAATGACCACGCCCAAATCGATGACCTGCGACGTGGGCGATGTGTTGATGAGTTCGATGACGCCGATTTGGTTCCCGTCGGCCGCTCAGCCGGATTATCTGCTGTTTATTCGCCTGGCGAAATTCGGCCGCAAAGAGATCATTCAAGGAGTGCTGATCGAGTGGCCGCGCTTGCGCGACGAAATGAACAAATTGATCGGGGACTTGTTCCCGTCGGTCCAACTCAACCCACTGATGGACGGCGAAGATCCGGAAGGCGAAAATGCCATGTCCGCGTTGCCGGTGCAGATTGACGCGGGACCGGCGCCCGAACTACCGCCAGCCGGATGGACCGCCCTGCGTCTCGGTCTGGCCGTCGCCTGGGGCGCAAGTCTTCTGGCCCTCGTGGCGATGGGCCTGAGCGGCTGGTCGCTTATTGACCTGTCCGAGCGGCGCATCCGCTTTGTCTCGGCCGTGACACACGAGTTGCGGACTCCGTTGACCACGCTACGACTTTATCTGGACATGCTCACGAGCGGATTGGTCAGCGACGAATCCAAGAAGACCGAATACTTGCAGACGCTCAATGCCGAATCCGAGCGGCTTCATCGACTGATCGGCAACGTCTTGGACTTTTCGCGATTGGAAAAGCAAAGCGCGCGCTCGGAACCTAAAGACGTGGCCCTGGTGGAAATGTTGGAGCAAGTCTGCGGTGCGTGGCAGGGCCGCTGCGACGGATCGGGCAAGGTGTTGGTGGTCGAAAACCAAATGCCTTCGGACCAACACATCCGGACGGATGCGGTTCTGGTTCAGCAAATCGTGGGAAACCTGATCGACAACGCGTGCAAATACTCGAAATGTGCGACCGACCCACGCGTGTGGTTGCGGGTGTTGCCGGCGGGCCAAAATCGACTGGCGGTCGAGGTCGAGGATTGCGGAAATGGGATCGGCCGGCGCGAATGGCGATCGGTCTTTCGCCCGTTCCGTCGCGGTCAGGATGCTGATACAACGGCGGGCGGCGTTGGTTTGGGCTTGGCTCTCGCCCGCCGCTGGGCCGGCATGCTCGGCTACACGCTGGAGGAGATCGGGCTGCAGCCGCAGTCCTTTCTCACCCTGGTCCACCCCGACGACCAGGCCGGCGTGCTGGCACACGA
>JBGQCZ010000718.1:0-3319 GCA_041495645.1 Gemmataceae bacterium
ACGCGCTTTGCCCGCAGCGGGAAAGAGCTTGCCGCCATTGTGCAAGGTATCGAGATATTCGCAAATGACCGAGCTGTCATAGATCACCTGCCCGTCATCGGTGGTGAGCGAGGGAATTTTGACGAGCGGATTTTCGCGCGCGACCAGCCAGCGGGCCAGCGCGAGCCGGTCCGGCGCTCCGTTGGGCATCTTGTGGAGCGATGCGGGCGTTCCTTGTTGAACCTCTTCGCCCGGTTGATGGATGTCGCCGCGGTGGAAGATCTGGGTGACGCGGGGCTTCGGCAATTCCTGCATGACCTGCGTCGCGGTATTTCCGATCGCGTATTTTGGCCCCATGAACTTGATCGAGCCGGCAAGGCTGGGAATCGAGCGCTCAGCTTCGCGCACCGAGGAGTTGAAGAAGGCGAACATGCGGTAGTAGTCGCGCTGCGAAAACGGGTCGTATTTGTGGTTGTGGCACTGGGCGCACTCGAGCGTCGTGCCAAGCCACACAGTAGCCGTAGTATTCACGCGATCGATCACCTGTCCGACGCGAGAGTCTTCCGGGTCGGTTCCGGGTTCGACATTGGTGGTGCAACAACGATGAAAGCCGGTCGCGATGCGCTGCGGTTCGGTCGGCCTGGGAAGGAGGTCGCCGGCGAGTTGGTCGATCGTGAATTGATCGAAAGGCAAATTAGAGTTAAATGCTTGAACAACCCAGTCGCGGTAATGCCAGATGTCGCGTAGGTCATCGCGCTGGAATCCGTGCGAATCGGCATAGCGGGCCAGGTCGAGCCAGTGACGCGCCCAACGCTCGCCGAATTGCGGTGAAGCCAGAAGGCGACCCACGAGACGCTCGTAAGCATCGGGCCGCGGGTCGGCGAGAAACTGATCGACGTCCGAAATGGACGGCGGCAAGCCAGTCAAATCGAACGAGAGGCGGCGAATCAACAACGATTTGTGTGCTTCAGGCGAGGGCGAAAGTCCTTCGTTTTGCAAGCGAGCCAGAACAAATCGATCGATCGCGTTTCGCGCTCCCGCGGCTTCATTGTTTGGCGGCAGCGATGGTCGCGTCGTCGGCAGGTACGCCCAATGGTTCTGCGACGGCGGCTCCGCGGCGCAAACCGCGGCCGCAAAAACAAGCGTCAGAATGATCGGCGTTCGCTTGGCCATCGACATCCATCGAATCAACACGCACGACGTGAAGCCGTTTGCATTCATTGTGCGCTATCATCGCTCGATTGGCACGTCGAATAAAATGGGCTCGGAGCGTTTCCAGGACGCGTGAAGCCGTTCAACCAGATCATTCGGCTCCGAAACTCGATGTGCCTCCACGCCAAATGATCGAGCCAGGCCGGGGAAATCCACTTCCGGTCCAGTCAGGTCCATTCCCAGGAAATTTCCTTTCGCCATTTCCGGCAGCGGCAACAGATCGCTGCAAACTTTGAGAATCTTGTATTGGGCATTGTTGGCGATGACAAAAGTGACCGGGATGCGATATTTCGCGGCCGTCCACAAGCCTTGGATGCCGTAGAGCGAAGCGCCATCGCCGATGAGCGCCAAGACGGGCCGCTCCGGCCACGCCAACTTCACGCCCATCGCGCAGCCGATGCCCCAGCCGAGCGCCCAACCGCGATGGGCAAACAATGCCGAGGGGTCCTTCAGCACGCCGAGTCGTTCGAGCAAATGCTGATTGGTTGTGGTTGCCTCTTCGACGAAGGCAATGTCCGGCGGAACCGACCGAGCCAGACAATCCATCAACACCTGGGCCGTCATCGGCCGGCGGTCGCGCTCCGCGTTGATCGACGCGCGAAGGCTATTCTGTTGTTCGGTCTTCTGCTGCCGAAAGACCTCGATGCGCTCGTTGGCGACGCGGCGACTGGCGGATGTCAGCAACGGTTCGAGGGCTTCGCACAGTTCGCGCAAACCCTCGCGCACGTCGCCCAACAG
Source organism: Gemmataceae bacterium (assembly GCA_041495645.1). GTDB lineage: Bacteria > Planctomycetota > Planctomycetia > Gemmatales > Gemmataceae > JBGQCZ01. Next base: position 1,930 of record JBGQCZ010000718.1, read on the forward strand.
CGCTGTTTCGACGGGGTAGTTCTTGCCAATCTCGGCCGGATTCACGTCCAGATGAATGACCCGTGCCGACTCCGGGATCGGCACATGCGGTTCGCGCCAGATGTACAGCCGCAAGAGATTCATACCGGCGACGAACACCACGTCGTGGCCTTCGAGCAACTGGCGAACTTCGGGCGCCCATAGCGGCAACGATCGGACATAGAGCGGATGGTCGGCCGGCATGGGCAGGCGGCCGTGAGACGTGTTGCATTCGGAGTAGACCGGCGCTCCGAGCCGTTCGGCCAAATCGACCAATTCCGCGCAGGCTTGCGATTCCGTGACGCGACTGCCGGCCAAAATTACCGGATTCTTGGCTGAAGCGATTGATTCTGCGGCGCGCTGAATCGCGTCGGCGCCGGGGCGGATGCGACGATCGGGCAGGGCGGTAGAACGCAAATCGAGTCCGTCGGCGGTTTCCGTCTGCATGTCCAACGGCAATGACAGGAAAACCGGTCCCGTCGGCGGGGTCAGTGCAGTCTGGATCGCGCGTCGCGTCGCATTCGGCACATCCTCGACGCGTTGAACGTCGCACGCCCACTTGACCCAAGGCCGCACCACGTTGATCATATCCCCGCTCAGAACCGGATCGCCGAGCATGAGCCGCCGATCCTGTTGCCCGGCCACGATCAGCAGTGGCGAGCCCTCGATGTGGGCGTTGTAAATCATCCCCATCGAATTTCCGAGCCCGCAACAGATGTGGACGTTGACCACGCCCAATTCGCCTGAGGCCATGGCGTAACCGTCGGCCATCGAAGTGACGGGGATTTCGTGCAGGCCGAGAACATAGCGGAAGCGAGAGTCGCGCGCCAACGCATCATTGATGGGAAGTTCCGTCGTGCCGGGGTTCCCGAAAATGCAGCGAACGCCCGCCCGATGGAGGACTTCCAAGAACACGTCGATGCCGGTCATTGCCTGCTCCGTCGGGAACGAGTTGAAGGGGATTGTATCGAGCCATGAACGAGCCAAGGCGATAAACTGAATGCGGAGCGGATGCCTTTGGGGCTGGAAGGTCAAGTAGGGTGGGTCAAGGAGCTTTAAGCGACGCAGGCCCACCATGGAGCCACTGACGGAATGGTGGGCCGGCGTCGCTTAAAGCTCCGTGACCCACCCTACAAATCATCCGAAGGCGAGACGCGTTCCGAATCGAGAGGTGCGTCGAATGAATCTTCGTTTGACCGTATTGTTGTTTGCAGCCATGTTACTGCCACCCGGTTTTTCGCGTGCAGGTCAATACAACTCCGTGCTGAAGGTTGGCGACGAAGCACCGGCGTGGGTTGAATTGCCGGGAGTGGACGACAAGAAACATTCGCTCGCCGATTTGAAAGATAAGCAAGTACTTCCGGCTCCCAGC
>JBGQCZ010000719.1:0-3317 GCA_041495645.1 Gemmataceae bacterium
CAGGCTAAAGCCTGCGGCTACGCGTAAGTCCGGAGCAACACGCAGGCTAAAGCCTGCGGCTACGCGTAAGTTCGAATTTGCCGCTCGCCTAATGGATGTTTGAATCATGATGACAGCCGCGGACGAAGTGAAATACATTCAGCGGGGCATCCCGACCAGCAACGGCAAGCTGGCGATGTGGTTGTTCCTGGTCACGGAAATCATGTTTTTCACGGGGCTGATCGGCACCTACGTGATTCTGCGCATGGGCACGCCGGAAAGTCGTTGGCCGGAACCGCACCAGGTGCATTTGAGCGAAATCCTCGGCGCCATTAACACGTTCGTGCTCATCTTCAGCAGCTTTACGGTGGTGATGGCCCACTCGTCGATCGTGCGGAAGGATTCCAAGAAGTGCTTGATTTACATCATCATCACGTTCTTGCTCGGCGGCTTGTTCATGTTGATCAAGACCTATGAGTACACGGCTAAATTCCAGCACGGGATCATGCCCGGCCACATGGGCGACAATCTGATCGATCCGTCGTTCAAATATTTGAAAGACGATCCCGCCTACGAATTCCTGAACGACCCGAAATACAAGTGGTACATCAACGAAGCGGGCAAGCATCCGTACGATCCGAACGCCGCCGCCGCGTACAAGAGCGCGGTGAAGGCCAAACTCACCGCCGCGGCTCAACCGCTCGTCGACCGGATCAAGACGGAGGAAGAAGAGAGGACCAAACCCCCCGAACCGTTGCAACCCAAGAAGCCGCTTACCGACGCGGAACGCAAAGTAATTGCCGAGGACGTCCTGAAGACGGCGACGCCGAAAGAGAAAATGGCGTACGAGTTTCTTGCGAGAATCAACGGCGACGGCGGCAGGCGGGCCATTACTGCGCTCGAAGTCGGCGTCGAGGCCAACGAGGTCAACGAACACAACGAGAAAACCCACGAATACGGCGACCTGCATTTGCCGCCGTATATTCCCTATGGCAACTTGTGGTCGTCGTGCTATTTCGCGATGACCGGGTTCCATGCAGTACACGTGCTGGGCGGACTGGTGGTGTTCGGTTTCATCATCTATAAGGGGCTGACCGGCAAGCTCGTCCCGGATGCCTGGAATACCTCGCAAATGGAACTGATCGGCCTGTACTGGCACTTCGTCGACGTGGTATGGATCTTTCTGTTCCCGTTGCTGTACCTGGTGTAGTTTACGATTCGCGCTCGTAGGGTCATACGAACGACTGAGTCATTCGCGGAGTTTCGCCAATGTCCGAACCCCATACCGACCACGCGGACCATGCACACGACGCTCATGCCCACGAGGGTCATATTTCCGACAAGACCTTCATTAAGGTGTTTGTCGGGTTGCTGATCTTCACGGCCATATCGTTCCTGGCCAACCAGCTCCTCGGGGCCAAGTTTGCCGTCGTGAGCTTCCTGATCATCGGTACCGTGGCCGTGTGCAAGGCCTTTCTGGTGGTTGTGTTCTTCATGCATTTGAAGATCGACTGGCGCAAGGTGTTCATGTTCCTGGTGCCGATTTGCATTCTCGCTCCGATGATGATCATCGTGCTCTGGCCGGACATCGTGCTGGCCTGGCGATTGGCGAAAGGGGAATGAGCGGTTACGATCTGCCCGTGTTGAACGCGGCCCTGAACGGGTCGGCCACGGTGCTGCTGATTGGCGGATTCATCGCGGTCAAGGCCGGCCTGATCCGGCTGCACAAAGCGGCGATGCTGACGGCCCTGGCGACGTCGGCGGTGTTTTTGACCTCGTACTTGTACTACCATTTCGCCGTTCGCGGCGGGCAAGCGACCCGCTACACCGGCGAATGGCGAGAGCTCTACTTGGCGGTGTTGCTTTCGCACACGGTCTTGGCGGCGGCTGCGGCCCCGCTGGCATTGATCACCGCGTGGCTCGGATTATCGAACCGCCTGATTTGGCACAGACGAATCGCCCGCGTGACGTTGCCGATTTGGCTTTACGTATCGATCACCGGCGTGGTAGTTTACTTGTTCCTGAAGGATTTGTATCCTAGTGAGTAGAACGGAATTCATTCCGTTCGAGGACTTAGACATGAAACTTCTATCGAAACTCCTGCTTGCACTCACGCTCACCTTTTCCCTGGCCCCATTGGCCTCGGCCTGTCCGCTGTGCAAGGACTCCATCCCCGAAGCCGAAGACGGCGCTGAAGTGGACCACGACCCGGATCGCCTCTCCGCCGGTTACAACTATTCGATCTACTTCATGCTGTTGATCCCATTCACGGTTTGCGGCGCGGTCGGCGTGCTGATCTACCGCTCGACCCGCCCCACGCCAATGCCTCCAACCGAGTGACCTTGTTGACGAACGGCTTGGGCTCATGATGTGAGCGTGCCCCGCCATGCCGATAACACTTGACTGCGATTGCGGCCGCACCCTCAAACTCCGCGATGAACTCGCCGGCAGGCGCATCAAGTGTCCGCACTGCGGAACGATTCATGTCGTTCCGAACCCGCCCGCCGAATCGGCCGAGGACGCGGCCTTCAAGGTCCTCGACGAAGCACCCGAGCCGGATCATCGCATTCAGCCCAGGACCAGGCAGTTATCATCTCCGCCGCCGCGGGACTCGCGCTTGCCCGTGAGACCGCCGCGCCCCGATTCGGTCGATGACGACGAGCCTCCGCCTCGTCCAAGACCCCAGCCCATCAGCAAATCGCTGTACCGCGACCTGGAAGAACCGCGCCGCCGCAAGTCTACATTTGTCGTTAGTTCCGGAGTTGTCACTGGCGCGCTCATGATGATTGTCGCGGTGATTTGGTTCTTCGGCGCACTCGCGCTCAATTGGGTCTTCTTTTATCCGCCAATCATGTTCGTCCTCGGTCTCGTCGCCTTCACTCGCGGGCTGATGGGCTACGAAGAGGAATGAAGCGCAGTTTAACCGCGACGCGGAGTCTGCGGTGCGGAGCGCGAACTGCGAGCCGTCTCAAGCTCCGCGTCCCTGGCTGTTGCCAAACGAACTCACAACCAGACCGATCCCGCCCACCGCCATGAGCCCCAGCGCGATGATTCCGCCGCCGGTGGCAAACAGCGCGATCCCGATGATCAGCATGACGGCAAAACCCGACGAGTTCATCGAATCCTCTTCTGTCTTGGGGCGAGAAGCGCGGCAAGATCAGCGTCGTTTCAAAGATGGGCGAAATACGGGCGGCTAACGAGTATTCGTTCCGGCCAACGCCCCATTTGACGGACCCATGCCGACAATCGCAAACTCATTTGAGAAGTCGTCGAGAGCCCAGAGTATCGCATGAGGGCCGACTGCCATAGGCAGAATCGGCGGTATCATATACGATACC
>JBGQCZ010000720.1:0-3307 GCA_041495645.1 Gemmataceae bacterium
ATGTCCACGCGGCTGAAACCGTTGAGCGGATGGCCGGTAAAGATCACCAGATCGGCGTCTTTACCAACCTCGATGCTGCCGACACGCTTATCAAGTCCGAGTTGCTTGGCGGGATTGAGCGTGATCGCCTTCAAGGCATCGCTTTCCGTCATTCCGCCGTACTTCACGAGCTTGGCGGCTTCCTGGTACAGGTGACGCATCAGTTCGTGGCTGTCCGACTTCAGGCACACGCTCGCGCCGGCTTCGTGGAGCAAAGAGGCCGCGAACGGAATCGCATCGAACGCCTCGACCTTGTACGCCCACCAATCCGCGAACAAACTCACCGCCGCCCCGTGCGCCGCGATCTCCGGCGCCACCTTGTAACCTTCCAACACGTGCTGGAGCGACTTCACCTTGAACCCGAACTTGTCCGCCACGCGCAGGAGCATCAGAATCTCGTCGGCGCGATAGCAATGGCAATGGACCTTCAAATCGCCCTTGAGGATGTCGGCCAACGCTTCGAGCCGCATGTCGCGCCGCGGTTCGGGCAACTCCTTTGGGGCCTTGAGATAGGTGTCCCACGTTTGCAGATACGCCTGCGCTTCGCTGAACGCCCGCACCAGCACAGCTTCGACGCCGAGCCGGGTGTTCGGGAATCGGCCGTCGGAGCGCTTCACGTTTTCGCCCAGCGCGAACTTGACGCCACGCGGCGCATCGGCGATCAGCATCTCCTTGGCGCTGGTGCGATACTTGAGCTTGATGACGGCATCCTGCCCGCCGATGCAGTTGGCGCTACCGTGCAGCAACCGAGCGGTCGTCACCCCGCCGGCCAGCCCGCGATAGATCGAGACATCCTCGCTATCGACCACGTCGCGCACGCGCACTTCCGGCACGATCGACAGCGAAAACTCGTTGACTCCGCCCTCGATCGCGAAGTGGCTATGCGTGTCGATGATCCCCGGCATGATGAACGTTCCAGTCGCGTCAATTACCGGGCGGCCGGCGGGACGCGTCTCGCGCAGTGGGCCGACGTAAATGATCTTGCCGTTCTCAATCTCAATCTCGCCGTTGGGAATCGTGCCATGCGAAACCGTGAGGATCGTCGCACCGCGAATCAGCGCATTACCCTTGGTGCGCAGGGCCGGAATGCGGTCGGCCTCGATCTCACTGTCTCGCTTGTCCGGCCCCTTCGCGGCCTTGTCGCCTGACGCGGGTGGGGCGTCTGGTCTTTTCGCGGTCTTGTCGCCTGGTGCGTCGGGCGTTTTGGCGGGTGGAGCATCGGGCTTCTTCTTTTCTCGCGGCTTGAATTCAAACTCATGGCGCACGCCGTCGGCGAAAAGGCAGAAAGTCTGCACGGCGGGGTCGGTGAATTCGCCGTCGAGTACGACCAGATTGGCGGGCCGGCCCTTCTCGATCTTGCCAAGCTGCGCTTGCACGCCGAGGATATCCGCCGCGTAGACAGTGAGGGCCGCCAAGGCCGCGTCGGCCGGCAAACCGGCTGAAATGGCCTTGCGCAGGTTGTCGCGGAACTTGTCGGCGCCAAGACCCGACGCGGCGAACGCGAACTTCACGCCGGCCTTCTGCAACAACGACGCGCACAGCACCTCGGCCTTTTCCGTGGCCCGTTGCTCGTCCTTCACGCGTTGCGGCCATTCCTTCTCGCGCTCGCCGTTCGGTTCGCTGAAGTTGATTCGTAGAATCACCGCGACGTTCTTCTGCTTCAACACCTCCGCGAGCTTCCAGGCGTCGCGGCCGCCGAAGATGATCGGTTGCACCTTGAACTCGTCGGCGAAATCGAGCACGCGTTGAATCGCGTCGCGCGTGTCGCCTTCGAAGATCAGCGGGAGCTTCTTTTGGAGAACGCGGCCGAGAGCTCCGAGGGCGGCGTCTTGCGGCGGTTGCCGGCCGGTCCGTCCGCGTTTCTCGAATGCGTCCCATTGACGTTGATACAGTCCCGCATCGAGGAACTGTTGCCGCATATGGGCCACGTCGCCCATCAGCGACCGCGGATAGCCGTCGCCCGCAGCCGATTTGAACGCCCCATGCATGCCAATCGGCAAGCGAATCACCGTCTCCCGCGACGGCAGCCCGCTCAGGCTCAGCAACGCGCTTTGGCCGGTGACCAGCCCGCCCTCCGGCGCGGCGAGATGAGCGGTGAAGCCTGCCTTTCGCCACGACGCGGTCTGGTCGTCGTCCTTCAGAGCGGTCGCCACGTCGAACTCCGGCGTGAGCCCCTTGCGGTTGTCGGGCTTGGTCGCGGCCAACGCCTCGGAGGCGAAATCCACCGCTTCCGGCGGTCCGCCCAAATTCCGCCGCAACGCCGCGTCGAAACCCCAATGCGAGCAGGCATCGATGAAGCCCGGATAGACCGTGAAGTCTTTGCCTTCGATGACAATCGCATCGGCGGGGATCTTCGCGTTTTCGCCGACTTCGGCGATCAACCCATCGCGAATCACGATCGTCGCCTTGGCAATAACTTGCCCCGGCGCGGTGACGACCTTGGCATCGCGAATGGCAAACACCTTGGGCCGCAGACTCGAAGGCCCTTGGGCATAAACTGCGATGGCGGAAAGTGCGAATGCGAACAGCGCGAGGCGAAGTGCAATTCTCATCACGAATCCCCGATGAATGATCATTGATGCCGTGGTCATCAGCAATTTATGGGCGGGCAAAGGCGATACCAAGAGAAATGTCTAACTGCGCCGGCCCCCTGGAGTCAGTCGCGACATGATTCGCAAAGTGCTGCGAGAATTGAAGGCGGCGGACCGCGTTACGATTCATAGCACCGGGCGAGGGGCTCGCTGGAGGAATGAGGGTACTAACTCAGAATGAGGGTACTAATGAGGGTAATGTCTCGGGGTTTTCTGCGAGTTACAGTTAGACCGCTGGTGGCCCTGATTGAGCCATAGCACGGCAGCCAAAAATACCGCTTGAGGCGAACCGATGGATGAGATTTGGGTGTTCAATGGTGGAGGTCAATTCCCGGCAGCGGTTTTTTCTTCCCGTGAGAAGGCCGAAGTGTGGATTGCCGAGCGCGTCCTTTCCGGAGTCTTGACCAAATACCCGGTCGACGTTCCCGTGTACGACTGGCCATCGCTAACGGTGCGTTCAAGCCCAATCGGCCGGACCAATCACAACCAAAATTCATTGGACGATTCAGTTCCGCGAGTCAGGAGCACTACCACTACACTGAAGGCACATTGGAATAGTTCGTAGGGTGGGTCAAGTAGCGTAGGGTGGGTGAAGGAGCGTTTAGGGTCGGTGGGGCACCATTGTGGGTGGCGGGGCAAAGGTGGGGCTTCGTGGCGGTAAGCGGCGTGTGCCACCC
>JBGQCZ010000721.1:0-3285 GCA_041495645.1 Gemmataceae bacterium
CCCCCGCCCCCCCCCCACCCTACGATCGCCGGATATAATCCCCAAAGTAGCTTTGATGAGGAAGTCCATGCCCGCACAAAAAGTCGCCTTGGTCACCGGCAGCGGCAAGAAGCGCGTGGGTTGGCACGTTGCGGACGCGCTCGCCGCGCGCGATTACTCCCTGGCTCTGCATTATCGCAGTTCGGCGGCTGAAGCGGCTGAGACCGTTGCGACGTTCAAGGATCGTGGGGTCGAGGTGGTGGCATTTCAGGCTGACTTGAGTGATGAGCAAGCAGTGCGCGCGATGGTACAGAGCATACTCAGCCGTTTCGGACGAATCGACGTATTGGTGAATTGCGCCGCCATTTGGAAGAGCAAGAAGTTGGAAGACGTGACGGCGGCCGACGTTCGCATGCACTTGGAAACCAACACGCTGGGCACGTTTCTATGCTGCCAGCACGCGGGGCTGGCGATGACGAAAAACCCGGACGGCGGATTGATCGTGAATATCGGCGACTGGGCCGAGGTGCGGCCGTATCTGAACTATGCCGCGTATTTTCCGTCGAAGGGCGCGGTCACGACCATGACTCGCTGCTTCGCAGTGGAGTTGGCCAGTCGCAATCCAAAGGTGCGCGTGAACTGCATCATGCCCGGCCCGGTGATGTTGCCGCCGGACTTGCCTGAGGCGGAAAAACGCCACGCGATCGAAGCCACGCTGCTCAAGCGCGAAGGCAGCCCGAAAAACATCGCCCAAGCGGTACTTTCATTCATCGACAACGATTTCATTACCGGCGTTTGTCTGCCGGTGGATGGCGGCCGAACCATTTTTGCGCCGGAATGAGGCCCCCGCTCGCGGTCATTTCGATGGAATGAGGAACCAGTCCAACTGCGATATCTCAACCTGGCCGGGCGGCATTGGTTCGCCCATAATTTGTTCGATGGCCCATCCGCACGCGTTGTTCACCACATCCAGTGATTGCTTCTTGGCGCGGAAAAACTCCCGCAACGTGGCCAAGGCACCCTCCGCCTTCATTCGGCCCAATGAAACCGCCGACATCCGACGAACCCGGCTATCCTCGACATCAAACGGCCGAACGGCGCTCACTCGGCCAGCAAACAACCCAACCAACCCAGCGTCGGGTTTCCGTTCGTGAATCAATCCAAGTGCCCAAATGGCCGCGGCCCGCGTTTCGAATCCGGCCGGCGTTCGCGGCGGAACAATCGCCCGCAATGCTGCATCCGCTGGTTTGTACTTGCTGAAGCCGAAGAACTGCGCAAGCTGGCATAGTTGCGGATCGACGGCTTCCCTGGGAATCTTCGGGTCGGCCAGCGTACTTCGAAAATGACCGAGCGCCGCGGGCAATGTCTCCGGCACGGCCAACAGCCTCAAACCCCATGCGGAAGCGATGCACACTTCGGGCCGCTGGGAGGCCAACAATTCCAGGAGTCGGCTTGCCGCCGGCTTGTGATTCACTTGTGCCAGCACGATCGTGGCCTGTTCGAGGCCGCGCCAGTCGTTGCCATCTAAGACCCGTGTCGCCTCGCGATTAACCGATTCGCGCCACGCCGCCTGTCGGTGCAGCTCGCTCATGGCACGGCGGGCTTGTGATCGCACTTCCGGATGCGGATCGGAAAGCCGGTCCCCAAGCAGGCCGATGTGGTCGGCCGATGCTCGCTGAAACAATGTTTCGACCCCAAGCCCGCGTACTTTCGCATCAGCGCTCGACAGCACCGATTCCAAGAGCGGCTCAACGTGCTTGGAATCAATTTCGATCAAGCGAGTTAAGGCAATCGCCGCCACGGCCGGTTCGGGATCTTTCGCGAGCGAAAGTAACAACTTCACCGCACCGTCGCCCTTGTGTTGTCGCAAGAGCAACGCCGCCGCCAATCGGTCGCTCATGCCGCGCGGCGAGGCATCGGCGGTTAATTGCCTTGCGTCCTCATCTGACCCGGCCGGCCGAAGGATACCCAGAGCGCGGGCCGCCTCGAAACGTGCGGCCGGAACCACGTCCCGCGAGAATACCAAGGTCCGCAGCAGCGGGCATGACTTATCTTCTCGCACCGCCAAGAGCGCCTGAATCGCCAGCACGGTCGCCCGTTTGTGAGGCGATTTTTCGAGCCGCTCCAGCCAGCCGGCCCGTGCCGGCCCGTGATCCCATCGCGCCAGCGCAGGGTCGATCAATTCGCGCAGCGCAATGTCGCCGGAGGATGCCAGCCTTAAAAGTGCCGGCGCAGTGTCGCGCGCGTCGAGCGTCACCAGGGCAAGGATGATGGCGAGCCGGACGGTCGGGTGCACGTCGGGTTTGTCGAGTTCGCGAAGGAGAGGAGCGATCGTCGCTTCGAGCCCTTTCATGCCGCGCTGATGAGCCGCCGCGATCGCCTGGGCCGCGTTCACTTTGTAATCCGCCTCCGGCCGTTCGAACGCCTCGAGCCACAGTTTCGCCAACCCGGCGGGATACGTTTTCACCACCCGGGCCAACGGAATCTCCGGGAGGCGGTACATTGGCGAGTCGATCACGTCCTCGGCCGCCCGTGCCGATCGAAGGCAAAGGCATACGAGGAGCCAGCAAGTCGCGGCGGCGCGCAATTGGTTCATTCCACGCATGTGCCTGTTCCTTCCCGCGCCGTTAATCGGGCCGGTAAAGCCGTCGCGTTCGCATGATCAAGAGCAGCAGCAATCCGAGGCTGGCAATTCCGATCAGCCACCAATTGCCGGGCAATAGCTCGTACTCGGTGAAACCGGGAGTATCGGAGGCGTGCAGGGCGGCCGCGACCGGGCTGATGGTGAGCACGGCCTGCACGGTGCGATGTCCGAACGGGGCATCGCGGCCGAGCCACGCCAACAGCGGGGCGATGCAAATACAAACAAGAGCCAGGTTGGCAACGGCCGTCGCCGCCGCGGTTGAGCGAAAAAGGCTGCTTGCCGCGGCGCTTACCAAGACTGCAAACACGGCGGTCATCGTCAGGCAGATCACGACACGCTGCACTTGCGGCACCGTCTCCGGGCTGACCGTCATCATCACTACGTATCCCGGAAGCGTGGCGCACATGAGCAGAAACAGCGGCCAGGCTACGCTCATGAGCTTGCCGCGTAGAATCCTGCCCGTGGATAGCGGAGTCGTGCGCAGCAGTTGCCAACCGCCGCCTTCGCGCTCGGAACTGATCAACCCGGCGGCGAGACTTGGGGCAAACAGAATCAGCAGCGCGGTTTGCAGAAGCACCAATCCCCCGCCGATCGCTTCGGCCCCCCAACCGATCGCTCCCGTCGCCGCCACAAGACTAAGGAGGAGGGAAAGCACCGAGGTC
>JBGQCZ010000722.1:0-3284 GCA_041495645.1 Gemmataceae bacterium
TGAAGGAGTGTCGCATGAAGAGAATCGTCATTTGCCTCGGTGTTCTAGGGGTTTTCGCAAACGGCATCGATTCGGTGCAAGCTCAACCCGGCGGTCCAGGCGGGCCACCGCAAATGGGTCAAATCCTTCCGTCGTTCCTCCAGGACATGTTGAACCTGTCCGTCGATCAAAAGAAACAGGTTGAACAACTGCAAAAGGAAGTCGACTCGCGGTTGGCGAAAATTCTTACGCCCGAACAAAACAAGATGCTTCAGGACCTGCGCTCGCAGCCAGGCGGCGGCTTTTTCGGCGGACCGCCGCCCGGCGGTGGCTTTGGAACTGCCGGACGCTTGGACGACCTGAAGAAGCAGCTCGGCTCCACGGACGAGGAATGGAAAGTCATCGGTCCGAAACTGCAAAAAGTCATCGCCGCACGCCAGGCGCTGGCAGCGGATACTCGCGGCCCGGATCGAGGGTTTGGAGGATTCGGAGGGCCGGGTTTTGGACCGCCCGGCGGCTTCGGAGGACCTGGTTTTGGCGGACCTCCCGGCGGAGGGTTTGGCGGGCCGGGAGGAGGCCTAGGCGGACGGCCGGGCGGCGAAGGGCGTCCCGGCGGTGAGCGACGAGGACCGGGCCCAATTGATTCAGGCCCGCCCGGCGGTACTCCGGGCGGTCCGCCGCCAATGGGTATGTTTGGCGGCGCGATGGCAACGACGGCTATCACTCAGGCCCAGGCCGATCTCAAGACGCTACTGAGCGATCCGAAACACACGGCTACCGAAGTGAAAGAGAAGGTCGCCGCCGTTCGCAAAGCACGGCACAAAGCTCGCGGCGACTTGGACACCGTGCAAAAAGACCTGTTGTTGATGTTGACTGCCAAACAGGAAGCGATCTTGGTTAGTCTGGGGTATTTCGACTAGGAACGGTCAAGAGTCAAGGACCAGAGGTGCGCGACTCTATTGTTGATTGCGTAGGGTGGGTCGAGACGGTTTCGCCGGCGCTGGCCCACCATTGAATCGGCGGCCAAACGGTGGGCCAGCGCGAGCGAAGCTCGCTCGACCCACCCTACCGGACCACCGGACTTCGATTGACCAGAGATCCTGCCTTCTGATCTCTACGTGGGAGCTTGCATGTCACGGCGCAAGAGTTGGCTGTTGTTCGTTACGGCAACGTGGTGTTTGATTCCCGCGATGTCGGCGCGGGCCTATGTGGACTTGGCGCCTACGCTCGGGCGAATCGTGCGCGAGGCGCAGACGATTTCCATCGTCGAGGTCGATCGCTTCAATCGCGACAAGGGCGCGGTGATCCTGAAGAAGGTCCGCGATCTCCGCGGTGTGACCGGCGGCGATCCGATCAAGCATCAGTTGATTCGCTCGAACGAGTCGACGGTGGACCGGCACATCCTCGAATGGGCCGAACCGGGGCGGCGCGGCGTGCTGTTTGTTTCCGGAAAGACCGCGCTGCTCTGCACGGGTCATGGATGGTATCAGGTGCAATCGGCGGCGGAGGGGTGGTGGGCGATCGGTCCGACCCGCCCCGACCTGCCGCTCGCGTATTACGGAACGGTGTCGCGTCTGGGCGAAGCGGTCACCGCCATGCTCGCCGAAAAAAGCGCCATCATCACCACCATGCCGCACGGCGCCGATCAGGAAGGCGCGAGTTTTGACCTGGCCCTCAATCGGGCCAGCCTGCCGGGACTGGTCAAGATGCAGCGCGTTCGCGCCAGCCTGGCGATGCCGCCTGTGGCTGCGGCAGCCTTGTCGAACCCGGCCTTTATTGCCGGATTTGGGCAAGCCGACGAGGGCGAAATTCCGGCGCTGCGCAAGAACTTGTTCGCCGCCGATGCGACGACGCGTGCGGAAAGCGCCGCCGATCTCGGTTCGCTGGGCTCCAAAGCCGCCGCCGCAACCGGCGACCTAACTAAACTTCTCGACGACGAATCGCCGATGGCGCGAATGGCGGCCGCCGCCGCCTTGCTCCGCGTCAGCCCCAAGGAACCGCGTCCCATGCAACTGTTGGCCGACGGCTTGACCAGCAAAGACGCCGTCGTGCGCCGGCACGCGGCTCGCTCCGCCGGCTTGGCCGGCCCAGCGGCCGCTCCGCTTACCGGCAAGCTCGCGGCACTCTTGAACGATTCAGACAACTTGATTCGCCGGATCGCGCTGCAAGCGATTGCCACTCTCGGCCCGTCTGCGGCCGCAGCGCTCGATCAGGTGATTCCGCTCGTCGACAATCCGGACACGGCGATTGATGCCGCGGATACGCTGGGCCGCATGGGTCCGGCTGCCCGCCCGGCGTTGAAAACGCTGGCCAAGTTGCTGACCGCCGACGCGGTCCCCGTACGTTGGGCCGGAGTCCGCGCCATGTCGCAAATCGGCGGCGACGCCGCGGCGCCGGCCGTCAAGTTCATGATCCGCGAACTTCGCAACTCCACCGAAGTCGATAGCTACAACATGATGATCTATCTGTCGCTGCTCGGTCCTGTCGCCAAGGAAGCGATTCCCGCGATTCAGAACTCTCGCCTCCGAAATCCGGTCTTGCGCCAGACCACCATCTGGGCCATCGAACCCGGCACGAACATGCCCTGGCTCGGTCCACTTGGCGAAGCCGAACCCGTCACCTGGATCATGGAATCGTACGTGCGTGAACTCGGCGGCCATCTCAAGCCGGCGGCGCTCTCGTTGGCCAAGAAAATCATGAATGGCGCCGCCGGCAACGTGCCCTCCTGGGGCTACAAGCTGCTGGCGCGCTTCCCGGAGGAATCGCTGGCCATCCTGTCCCCCGGATTGGGTGACAAGGAAATAACCCAACGCCAACGCGCCGCCGTGGCAATCGGCTACATGGGCCAAGTTGCCGCGTCCGCGAAACCGCAAGTGGCCAAGGCGCTGGCGGCGACGCAAGACGAAAAAGAACAACGACTGCTGAAATGGTGCTTGCGGGAAATTGACTAGCGGTTGACGCCACAAGTCAAAGGCGAGCGGCAGGAATTATTTCACCCTTACGAACCCGACGCGCCAGCGAGGGAGGCTGTTCGTCCCTCGCTGGCGCGTCGGGTTCGTGTGGGTGGGTAGATTATTTCCTGCCGCCCGCCTTATGCCTCAATCTTACGCTGTCACCTTAATTCAAAGAAACATCAAAACTTCGCTTGAAATCGGCGCGCCCGCGGTTTAGCATCGAGTCGTTCATTCCAAAACTCTCCAACCAGGATGGACACCATGAAGCGCCGCCCCTTTCGCTTTCCGCTCTCGGTCGAACGCCTCGAAGACCGCGATGCCCCTGTCGGACATGGTGACGCGCTGCTGGCA
>JBGQCZ010000723.1:0-3283 GCA_041495645.1 Gemmataceae bacterium
GAGCAGGGCGTCGAGGACATGATGTACCTGTCGTCGCAATGCACCAACGACGCCACGTACACGCTCACCGTAACCTTTCGACCCGGCACCAATCTGAACCTGGCCCAGGTGTTGGTGCAAAACCGCGTTTCGCTGGCCACACCGATCCTGCCGGACCTGGTCAAGCGCCGCGGCGTGACCGTCAAGAAGAAATCGCCCAGCATTCTGATGATCGTGAATCTGTTCTCGTCGGACGGCACTCGCGACAACTTGTACTTGAGCAATTACGCCACGATCCAACTGCGCGACGAGCTGTCGCGTTTGCCCGGCATCGGCGACATCACTTACATGGGCCAGCGCGATTACAGCATGCGCGTCTGGCTTGACCCGCAAAAAATGACCGTCCGCCGGCTGTCGGCCGGCGACGTGGTTCGCACCATCGAGCAGCAAAACTCGCAGGTGGCAGCCGGCCAGATCGGCCAACCGCCGGTGCCGCGCGGACAAGTTTTCCAGTATACGATGAGCACGCTCGGCCGCCTGTCCGACAGCGATCAGTTCGGCGACATGATCCTGAAGACAGAGGAGGGCGGCCGAGTCATTCGCCTCCGCGACGTGGCTCGGATCGAGTTGGGAGCCCAAGGCTACGACCAAATCTGCACGCTCGACGGCAAGTCGTCCGTGGCCTTGTCGATCTATCAGCTTCCCGGATCGAACGCGCTCGATACCGCAAAGCAAGTTCGCGCCAAGATGGAGGAAATGAAGGTCCGCTTTCCGCCCGGAGTCGACTACGACATCGTTTACGACACTACCCCGTTTATTAACGAATCGATTCGCGAGGTGTTCAAAACGCTTCGGGACGCGGTGATTCTCGTAGCGATTGTCGTGCTGGTTTTTCTGCAGAACTGGCGTTCGGCGATCATCCCGCTGGTGGCCGTGCCGGTCGCGGTGGTCGGCACTTTCTCGGCCATGACCGCGGTTGGTTTCAGCCTGAACAGTCTCACCATGTTCGGATTGGTTTTGGCCATCGGCATCGTCGTGGACGATGCCATCGTCGTTGTAGAAGCGGTCGAGCGCCACATCGAGAACGGCATGGCCCCGCGCGACGCCACGATTCTGGCCATGCAACAGGTTTCCGGTCCAGTGGTCGCCGTGGGCCTGGTGCTCAGCGCCGTATTTGTGCCGTGCGTGTTCATCTCCGGAATTGTCGGTCAGTTTTTCCGCCAGTTCGCCGTGACAATCGCCGTCTCGACGGTGATCTCCGCGTTCAATTCGTTGACGCTGAGCCCGGCCCTGGCCGCGCTCTTGCTGCGACCTCGGAGCCACGTTCGGCAGGATCCGCTGCCGCGAATCGGCTACGCGATCATCGGGGGCCTTGTCGGCTACTTCATATTGCAACCGCAATTGCTCCCGTGGCTCACGCGAGTTTTTGGGCGATTTCCGGCCATGGCGCCATTCATGCCGGTTGTTCCGATCGCGGCTGACTTTGCTTGCACCATTGTCTGCGGACTGACCCTGATGGTGCTTAGCTTTGGCTTGAATCCCATCCTGAGTTGGGGCTTCCGCAACTTCAACCGCGGGTTCGCCCAATTCACCAAAGGCTACGCTTGGAGCGTCGGCTGGCTGTTGCGCGGCAGCCTGCTGATTCTCTTTGTCTACGCGGGTCTGTTGGTCCTGACTTATTTCGGTTTTACCTCGACGCCTTCCGGCTTCATTCCGCAACAAGACAAGGGCTATCTGTTGGTGAATCTGCAATTGCCCGACTCCGCGTCGCTGGCGCGCACCAATCAGGTCATGCAGCGCATCGAAAAGATCGCCAACGAAACGCGCGGCGTGAAGCACACCGTGGCCATTGCCGGGCAATCGCTGCTGCTGGGCGCGAACGCGCCGAACTTCGGCTCGATGTATGTCATGCTCGACGAGTTCCCCAAACGGACCGCTGCCGATCTGTCGGGCGAAGCGATTGCAGCGCGATTGCAAGAAGCGCTTCAGAACGAGGAGAAGGAAGGCCTCATCAATGTCTTCAGCGCTCCGCCGGTGGACGGCCTCGGCACCGCTGGCGGTTTCAAACTGGTGATCGAGGACCGCGGCGACACCGGCTTGAAATCGTTGCAGGAAGTGTCGCAGCAGGTCGCTCAGGCCGGCAACGATACACCTTGGCTCGCCGGCCTGTTCAGCAGCTTTCGCGCCGATACGCCGTGGATGTTCCTCGACATCGATCGCCAGGCCGCCAAGACGATGAACGTGTCGATGGCCGAAGTGTTCAACGTTTTGCAGGTGTATTTCGGCTCGCTCTACATCAATGACTTCAACCGCTTCGGCCGCACCTGGCAGGTGAACGTGCAGGCCGACGAGAAGTTCCGCAAGCGCGTCGAGGATCTCAAGCGGCTCTACGTCCGCAACGACCGCGGCGACATGGTCCCGCTTAGCGCTTTTACCAGGGTGCGGGACCAGAGCGGGCCCGCGATGGTGGTGCGCTACAACATGTACCCGGCCGCCGCCGTTAACGGCAATCCCGCCCCCGGCGTGAGTTCCGGTCAGGCCATCGAACGCATGGCGGAGGTAACCCAACAAAAACTCGATCCGTCGATGCGGTTCGAATGGACCGAGTTGGCCCTGCTGCAACTGCACGCCGGGAATACCGCCATGCTCGCCTTTTTGCTGGCCGTGGTGCTCGTGTTCCTGGTACTGGCGGCGCAATACGAAAGCTGGGCCTTGCCGTTGGCGGTCATCCTGGTCGTGCCGATGTGCCTGCTCTGCGCCGTGGCGGGCGTCATCACCGCCCGCATGGACATCAACATCTTCACGCAAATCGGCTTCATCGTGTTGGTGGGACTGGCTTGTAAGAACGCGATCCTGATCGTCGAATTCGCCAAAGCCCGGAAAGAGGCGGGGGCGGATCGGTTCACGGCCACGATCGAGGCGTGTCGCCTGCGCTTGCGGCCCATCATGATGACCTCGTTCGCATTTATCCTTGGCGTCGTGCCGCTGGTCGTTTCGGAAGGGGCCGGCGCTGAGATGCGGCGTACGCTCGGCACTGCCGTGTTCGCGGGCATGCTCGGCGTGACGCTCTTCGGCATCTTCCTCACGCCGGTTTTCTTCTACGTGATTCAATGGCTCATCGACCGGCGAACAAAGAAACGCGAGGTTGTCAGAACGGCCATCCACGAAAAATCGCGCCGGCCGGACCGCGTGGAATTGCCGCCGAAGGACCGCAAACAGCCGCTGGCAACCGGCTAACCCGTGCTCGAACCAAACTAAATCCAACTTTCGGCCTTGCGCGCCGTTTCGGTTTTTTCGACCCAAC
>JBGQCZ010000724.1:0-3283 GCA_041495645.1 Gemmataceae bacterium
ATCCTGACTACGGATCAATTCACTCGACGCGCGGAGACGCACCATGACCCGCCTGGCGAAGACCGATCATCCGATTCACGAATTGCTGCAAAAGCGCTGGAGCCCGCGGGCGTTCGCGGATCGGCCCGTCGAGCCGGCCAAGCTGGTGAGCTTGCTGGAAGCGGCGCGCTGGGCGCCGTCGTCTTTCAACGGACAACCGTGGGCCTTCATCGTGGCTACAAAGGACAATCCGGCCGAGTTCGCGAAGCTGCTGAGTTGCCTCGTGGAGTTCAACCAAAGTTGGGCGAAGGGTGCACCGGTCTTGATGCTCACCGTGGCCCGGCTGAACTTCGAGCACAACAGCGAACACAACCGCCACGCCTTTCACGATGTTGGCTTGGCGATGGGCAACCTTTCGGTGCAAGCAACGTCGGAGGGGCTATTCCTGCATCAAATGGCCGGAATCCTTCCCGACGTGGCGAAGAAGACCTTTGGCATTCCCGACGGTTGGGAGGCGGTCACCGGCGTCGCGCTCGGATATCTTGGCGACCCGGCGACGCTGCCCGAAAAGCTCCGCGATCGCGAAGCGACGCCCTCGCCGCGGAAGCCGTTGGCGGAGTTTGTTTTCACCGGCCAATGGGGGCAGACGGCCACGGCAGTGGGCAAGCAGAGCTGAGTTGATCATCAAGACTAAAAACCGTGCGTGATCCCGCGCATACAAGCCTGACGCGCAAGCGAAGGACTGCGGCGTACCTTCGCTTGCGCGTCAGGCTTGTATGCGCGGGATTGGCTCAAACTCAAGGTCGCCAACCGTAGTACGGCTCTCCTGAGCCGTCATCCAATGCCATGATTATCGGGCTCGTGCTCGCCTTGATAACGATAGCCGTGCCTTGGCATGCAATAAGTCAAGAAACTGTCCGATTCGGATATAGCTTTCCCGGGCGATGCGCTCAGCGGCCGTAATTGAGCCGGCATTGTTCTTGCGCAACAGCCTGCGGATGCGCGCCACCTCGCGGCCCGGCAATTGGAATTCCAAGAAGGAGCGCGCCGTTTCCGGCTTCAAGTTGCCCTTCTTGGACGCAACGATTCGCTCAAGGATTTCGGCTTCAGTGATGGGTGTCCGAACGCTCATGGTGAGATGCTAGCCGAAATTTGCAATGACTGCCAACCAGATGGTGGGAATTAGTTCCCGACGGCTCCGAAGTCGTGGCCGGCGGGGCTCCCAATCTTCCATCGTCTGGCACTGACCATCTGGATGGCATCGGCCCTGAAAGATCGAGACTGATGTCATTGGCCAGATCGCTGCCGGCAAACTCGGTGACTTCAAATCCGTGCGGAGCGCGCAGGCCCTTCGCGGGTTCCGGCGGCGCGGCGAGCAACAGGGCGGCGAAGAAAAGCGGCGTCATGGCACCAATCCTGTGATTATCTTGCCTCGCGCGTGTGCCACTTGCGCAGATCATCCGGGTGCGGGTATTTCTCCTCCGGCCCGGGCGGGAATTGCTTCATGGCGCGGAAGGGCAACGGGTTGACGTCGCCTCCGGTGGCGGTGAATGGAGCGGCGTCCTTGCACCATCCCCACGTGCGCAGGACATATTGGCGGGTCCAACCCTCGGGAAGCGGCGGCAGATTGCGGGCGTCGAAGAGCACGCTCAGTTCATCGCCGGGGCCGATGATCACGACGCGGTCGTCAGTTTCTTTCAGCAGTTCGGTTACGTCGCCGAGTTTCGTCAAATGGCCCTTCCACCGATTCACCGGCACCGATTCCAAGCGCACGGGATCGTATTCGATAAGCGGGGTGTTGCCGACATGGACCTCGCGCATGAAGCCGCGCACCGCGAGCGACGCGGATGCGACCGGTAGGCTGGTAACTTTCGCCTCTCTAGTATTAACAGCCGGCGCCAGGAAAAGTTGGTCCCAGTAGACCTGCATGTTCGTACGAATGCGCAGCTTGCCGGTGAAACCAGCGAGCAGGCCCGTCACGTCCTTGGTCATGACGCGCGACAGTCCGGCGGGAAAGCCGAGATCGTCGATGGCGGTCCATTTGCCGTCGGCTCCGAGTTTCTCCAACACCGGCGAGACGAGCGGCACGCCGGCCTGGGTTGCGGCGAAGATCGACTCCGGATACGGATAGTCGGTCCAACCGGCCAAGACCAAATAGAGACGGTCCTTCGCGCCGATATTCAACTGCTCGCCAAAATCGAGTTCGACCCAATGCTCGTCGGCGTAGCCGAGCCAGAGGCTGGTGGCGGAAGGGCCGGTCATCTGGTTGTCGCGACTGCGCACGGTGGCGGTCATGTCGCGGCCCTTGTGGTCGAGCGCTTTGACCGGGAAGTAGCGATCACGGAAGACGAGCAGTTCCTGCGTCGGTGAGCCGGACGCGGCGAAACGCTCATCCGGAAACACGTCGGTGCCCGGTGGGAGATCGACCACGGCCAACCGCAAGGTGTCGAGGTAGGTGACTTCATCCATCGGCTCGGAGACTTTGAGCGTGAAAAAGCCATCGCGCGGCTTAAGTTGATGGGCCTCGATCTTGATCGATTCCTCCGGCCGCGCCGGCCGCGTCCCACCCTCCGGCTGCATCTCTCCGACCGAACCCGCGCCGAGAAAATCGGTGACGTAGACGAATTTCTCACCGTCCCACGTGAACAGAATCGGGCACGACACGCCTTTGCGGTTCTTCTCCTCGATCTGCCAGATGTTTTCGTTGGCCCTGACGAGTTTCGGTTCCGCGCTTGTGTCAGGCACGCCCAACAGCTCGGCCTGAATCGTCTGATCCGGCCAGCGAAGGCGCACGATGGTGTCGTTCAATACGGACTTGCCGATGCCCATTTCGAGCGGCAGCCACGATTGGCCCAGCCCCGCCGCGAGCGTGGTGTTTTCCGCGTGGGTCCAATGCTTGCCGGATTGCACCACGACGTGAGCGCCAAAGCCGTCGTGATTGGTGCGTTCGCTGGGCGGATTGCCGTTGTCGCGCCGGCCGAGCAGTCGCACCTTCACCGATTGATTGCCGTTGCCGCGGCTGCGCCGCACCATCAGTCCCGATGATTCCGACCACATGAGCAGATCGGGATTGCCATCTCCGTCAAAGTCGCCCGTCGTGACGGCGATCAAGTCCTTTGGCCAATCCTTATCGAGGCCAATCGATTCCGGAGCCATCACGAGCTTGCCGTCGCGTGTATTGTGCAGCAACACGGGTTTACCGTCGGCGGAAAGGCCAATCACGTCGGGCCAACCGTCGAGGTCAATATCGACAACCACGGCCTGGCGCAGCGGCGGAGAAGTGGTCGCGCCCTTTTCGTAGAGG
>JBGQCZ010000725.1:0-3277 GCA_041495645.1 Gemmataceae bacterium
AAGGTCTGGAAACACGCGGCGTGGAGGCTCGGGCGCAGGAACTGAAGCAAGCTCGCATCGAATCCGAATCGCTCAAACAGACGCTTTTGGAACTCGAAACGGAAATCGGCCGATTTCCACCGGAAGCCCGCCGCGATACGTTCGAGATCGCGGCGCTTTTCAAACAATCGCGCGCCACTCTGACTGAACGGAACGAAATGCTTAACTCCGCCCGCAACGAGCGTGCCAACCTCGATCTTCGCGCCAAGCAACGCGGGAACATCGGCAATCAAATCGTCGCCGCTGATCTGGAATTCAACCGCTTCAAGCTCTTGGCCGAACTGTTGGGCCGAGACCGGCTCCAGCGCCACCTCGTCCGCCAGGCCGAGCGGCAAATCGTCGATTGCGCCAACGGCGTGCTCGACCGGCTTTCGAGTGGGCAACTGATGCTGCGGCTCGCCGGCAGCGATGAGACGACCAGCGACGACGAAGCCCTCGAACTCGAATGCTGGAATCGCGCCACCGGCGAAAGCCCGTTCGGCGTGGCGTTTTTGAGCGGCAGCCAGCGCTTCCGTGTGGCCGTCAGCCTCGCGCTTGGCATCGGCCAATACGCCAGCCGCCAACACCGGCCGATCGAATCGGTCATCATTGACGAAGGCTTCGGTTCCCTCGATCGCAACGGCCGCCAAGTGATGATCCAGGAACTGCTAAACCTTCGCGGACAATTGCGCTGCATTATTTTGGTTTCGCATCAAGAGGAATTCGCCGAAGCCTTCGCCGACGGCTACCGCTTCGAACTAACCGACGGCACGACGCGCATTTCACGCTTTCAGAAATGAAAAGAATTGTTAACCGCAAAGTCACGAAGACACAAAGAACGCTGGGAATTGATTCAAACAATCTTGCGTTCTTTGTGGCTTTGTGCTTGCTCTCGTTTGGTTGCGACTCTGCCACGCTAGGACTCTGTGGTGATAGTCCGGGGCTAGCGGACCCGTTCCGTCCATTTCAGAACCTGCTGAAACGGCACTTCGCTCAACACGCCATATCCCGGCTCTTTGGTCAGCTTCGTGCGCTGCGCCGCGGGCGATGGCAAGCCGCACAGGTAGCGTGTGATTTGTCTTGGCGTTGCCAGTGCCGGCAAGTTTCGTGACCGAAGTGAGCGTACGAGCTTCGCTTCTTCCTCGCCCAAGTCCCGGCCCGGCGTTGGCGAGGGCATCGCTTCGCGTTCGCCCGCGCACCAGCCGCAATGGCCGCAATCGCCGGGCAAGTCCTCGCCGAAATAACGCGTCAGGAATCTTGTGCGACAACCCGCGTGCGATGCGTATTCCAGCACTTGCTGCAAACGCTCCTGATCGCGGCGCTCGCGCTGCTCGAAACGCTCGGCCATGGTTTTGAGCAAATGATCGCGCACGGGTTTCTTCAACTGCCGAAATCCAAGCCGCGAACCCGACAGTTGCAGTTTGAAATCGCCCTGCTCTTCCAGGTAATTCAGCGCCGAAATGATCTTCTGCCGCGGTTCCTTGGCGGCGTTCATTGCCTTTTGCACGTCGAGGCGAAACCATGTTTGCAACCGATCGGCGGACTTGAACAACTTGCGCAGAAACTCGGCGCGGCGCGGATCGAACTTCGCCAGAATCTCGGCGGACGATTTCAAGGGCTGGAACTTGTATTCGTCGAAGAACTGGCCGGTCGCGGTCAGGACGCCGTCGAGTTCCATGTAAGTAAGGATCGTTTCCAGCACGAGCGGGCGAATGTCGAAACGGCCGGAAAGCTCGTAGGCGGAGATGTCGAACGTGTCGCCGCAATTTAATAGGTGGTCAACAAAGGCGGCGACGGACTCGGAAGTGGGCGTGTCGCCGAAGATAAAATTCTCGAGCGTGATGCGGTCGGCGGGGCTGGCTAGCAATTCGCAGCGCGAGGTTTCGCCGTCGCGGCCGGCCCGGCCGATTTC
Organism: Gemmataceae bacterium; assembly: GCA_041495645.1. Lineage (GTDB taxonomy): Bacteria > Planctomycetota > Planctomycetia > Gemmatales > Gemmataceae > JBGQCZ01. The sequence continues at coordinate 1,931 of JBGQCZ010000725.1, forward strand.
CTGAGCGTAGTTTTCGAGCGTCTTGGGCAGGTTGAAGTGATAGACGGCCCGGATGTTCGATTTGTCGATGCCCATGCCAAACGCAATGGTGGCAACGACGATGGCGTCGGGGGAAGCCATGAACCAATCCTGAATTAATGTCCGCACCTCGCTTTCCATGCCGGCGTGGTAGGCCTTGGCGGGCAGGCCGGCGCGCACCAATTCGCCGGCCACTTCCTCGGCCGTCCGCTGCAGAGTGACATATACGATCGTCGCCCCACGCGGATGCTGGCGCAGCCGTTCGGCGAGCAAGCGGACCTTTTCCTCGGGAGTGCATGGCGTGAGGTACAGATTCAGGTTCTTGCGATAGAAGCCGGTGCAAATGACGTCGCACTCCGCAATTTCGAAGGATCTGGCGATGTCGGACGCGACGGCCGGCGGCGCGGTCGCGGTTAGGGCCAGCACGCGCGGAATCTTCAGCTCGCGTGCCAATAAGGCGAGTTTCAAATAATCCGGCCGGAAGTTGTGGCCCCATTCGCTGATGCAGTGCGCTTCGTCCACGGCGAGCAGCGCGAGCTTCAATCGCCGTAGCGTTTGCTGGAACCTCTCGTTGCTGAGTCGTTCCGGCGAGACGTACAGCAGTTTCAAGCGGCCCCGAGTCAAGTCGTCCATCACTCGGCGATATTCACGTTCTTCGAGCGAGGAGTCGAGCCGAGCGGCGGCGACTCCTTTCCGCGTGAGGAAGTCGATTTGGTCCTTCATCAGGGCAATGAGCGGCGAAACCACGACCGTGAGTTCGGGAAACTCCAGAGCCGGAAGTTGGTAACAAAGGCTCTTACCCCCGCCGGTTGGAAAAATCGCCAGCACTGACTTGCCGGCAAGCAAGCGCGCAACGACGTCCTCCTGCCCATCGCGAAGCCGGTCGAATTCAAAGACGCGGTGGAGCTTTTGCAGAGTGGATTCAGGCAGCGGCATGGGCGCACCTCGCGATGAGAGTACGGATGTACATATACGTTATGGAATGGAGGCGTCGTTGCAAGCCGCTGTCCATTAAAGAAATCCGAGACGCGCGGCCAAATTTTTGTGTTCGTGGGCAACAACGGCATGTTGAGAGAAGCCAAGTCGCTCAACGCCGAGAATTTCTGACGTTGTATACGGGCGCACACCATCATAAAATGGGACTGGCCTCGAGGGGGAGGGGCATTTCTTGGGTACGTTGAACCACCCACCCCCTCCCTTTGTTGGGGCTCCCAAAGTGTGGGACTGAGGAGGGGCCCTCCGACCCCTCCTCGGTTCTTTGACATCTCGACTTAGTACCGCGACGAAGAGCGCACGGGGGCCGTGGCGCGGGAAAAGTGGGGGCCGGCA
>JBGQCZ010000726.1:0-3251 GCA_041495645.1 Gemmataceae bacterium
CGATCCCGGGGCCCGATGGCAAACCCATTGAAGTCATGGCGCCGAAGGAGAGTAAGCCTGTCGATTTGAAGATCCATCTTCGTGGCAATCGCTTCGCTCTCGGTCCGGTAGCCCAGCGCCGCGTGCCGCAAGCCGTGGCCGGTGAAAAGTCGCCCGCATTCGATTCGAAGCAAAGCGGCCGGTTGCAATTGGCGCGATGGATTGCTTCGCCCGAGAATCCGCTCACGGCCCGCGTTATGGTCAATCGCCTCTGGCAGCATCATTTCGGGACCGGGATCGTCGCGACTTCGGACAACTTCGGCCTGCGCGGCGAAGCGCCGTCGCATCCGGAATTGCTCGATTGGCTCGCCGCGAAGTTTGTCGAATCCGGCTGGTCGGTCAAAACCCTGCATCGGTCGATCGTGCTTTCGCAGACATACCAACAAGTTCGCCGCCCGCGCCGGCTCGATGCCGAGGCGATTCGCGACGCCATGCTAGCCGTGAGCGGGCGGCTCGATGCGCGGATTGGCGGCGACGAATCGGGCGAGTTCCTGTTCAAGCGCGGCGAGGTGATCGACAAGAAGCGCGAGTTCTTCCGGCCGAATCGCGTCAATGGTGACGACCCGCTCTTCATCGAATCGCGGCGGCGGAGCCTGTATCTGCCGATGGCGCGAAACGCCGCGCCGGATGTGCTCACCGTCTTCGACGCCGCCGATCCAAACGCGGTCACCGCCGTTCGTAATGACACCACCGTTCCGTCGCAAGCGCTATTCCTGATGAATTCGCCGTTCGTACGAACGCAAGCGCGGCACTTTGCTGAGCGCATGTTGGCGCGTGGTTCGGATGGCGAACGGGTTCGGCTGGGTTATCGACTCGCTCTGGGACGAGAACCAAGCGAAGCGGAAACAATTGAGACGATTACATTTGTGCAAGATTATCAGGCGCGATTGGCGGCGAAAGGAAGGCCCGCGGATGAAACGCGAATTGCCGCGTGGCAGTGTTTTTGTCAAACGCTTATGTGCCGAAATGAATTCCTGTATGTCGAGTAAACAGAGCCCCAAATGGACCTGACTCGCCGTCAATTGATCGATCTCAGCCTCGGCGGTACGCTCGGCCTGTCGCTGGGCGGGTTGTGGCGCGCGCAGGCGGCGTCCCCGAAACCCAAGACCGAACTGAAGCCGGTCCGCTCCTGCATTCTCGTTTTCTTCTACGGCGGGCCCAGCCATATCGACACGTTTGACATGAAGCCGAACGCCCCCGCCGAAGTGCGCGGCGAATTCAAGCCGATCGCGACTTCCGCGTCCGGCGTGCGCGTGTGCGAGCATTTGCCGCTCATGTCGCGACTCATGCACAAGGTCGCGCAGGTGCGCAGCGTTCATCATCAGGCCCGCTTGCACGATTCTGCGTCGATCCATGCCCTTACCGGCCGCCCGCTCGACGGCCCCGATCGCGAACTGTTCGCTCCGCTGCCGCAGTTCTATCCGAGCCTCGGCAGCGCCGTCGCCTATATGCAGCGCGATCGGCATCACGATGTGCCCTACGCGGCGCTGCCGTTTGTCTTTCGCAATGTCCACGACGTGCCGTGCCAGGGCGGTGGGTTTCTAGGTGCTGCTTACAATCCGCTGCCGATCGACGCCGACACGATCGCGCGCAGTTTTCGTGCCGATCAGTTGCGGCCGTCGGCGGAGCTTTCGTCGTCGCGATTCAAACAGAGGCGCGATTTGCTCAAAGAAGTTGAAACGAGTTTGCGGCAATCTTCGTCGATGAACGGGTTGTATGAAAAGGCTTACGCGCTGCTCGATTCGGAGACCATTCGCAAGGCGCTGGACGTTTCGCTGGAATCGCCGAAAGTGCGGCAGCGGTACGGTTACGACACGGAGCCGAAAGATGTCGGTGAAGGCGGCGGTGGCGGAAACGGGGCGGAGTTGGCATTCGAGCGGCCGATTCGCGGGCAGAGCTTGCTTTTGGCTCGGCGGCTGGTCGAAGCTGGCGTGCCGTTTGTGAATGTCTACGATTTCCGCCAGCAGGGCCGTAATTGGGACGCGCATTTCAAGTGCGGCAGCCAGCACAAGAACTATCTGTTGCCGCAAGCGGATCGCGGGCTGTCGGCATTGATCGAGGATTTGGACGTTCGCGGCTTGCTCGATTCCACGCTGGTGGTGGCGATGGGCGAATTCGGCCGCACGCCAAAAATCAACGGCGAAGGCGGCCGCGATCATTGGCCCGATTGCTACACGGTGCTGTTCGCGGGCGGCGGGGCCAAGGGCGGGTTCGTTTTCGGCGCCAGCGATCGCATCGGCGCCTATCCCGATCTCGACCCGGTCACGCCGGGCGATCTCGCCGCCACGATTTATTGGCGCTTCGGGATCGATCCCGACACAGAGATCCGCGACCAGGGCAACCGCCCGCACCGTCTTGCTGACGGCAAACCCATCACGCAGTTGTTCGAGGTTTGACGATGGGAACAGAGATTTCGCGTCGAGATGCGTTGCGACACGTCGCCTGCGGTTTTGGCGGAGTGGCGTTGGCGGCGATGTTGCACGAAGAGTGCCGCGCCCAACCCACGGGGACAAGCCCCGTGGCTCGCTTGGGTCTTGGGGATCGCCCGCATTTCGTTCCGCGTGCCAAGCGCGTAATATTCCTGTTCATGCACGGCGGCGTATCGCACGTCGATACCTTTGATCCAAAGCCGAAGCTTGCCGAGATGGACGGCAAGCCGCTGCCGATTGCCAAACCGAAGTTCGAATTCGCCGCGACCGGAAACTTGCTCGCCTCGCCCTGGAAATTCAAGAAACACGGCCGTAGCGGGATCGAAGTGAGCGAGTTGTTTCCGCACGTTGCGTCGTGCATCGACGACATTTGCGTGATTCGCTCGATGAACGGCGGCAATCAGGTTTCGCACGGACCGGCCTTGTTGGCGATCAACACCGGCGACGCGGTTTTCAACCGGCCCAGCCTCGGTGCCTGGACACTGTACGGCCTCGGCACCGAAAATCGCGATTTGCCTGGGTTTATTTCGCTTAGCCCGTCGCTCTATCACGGCGGGGCGCAGAATTATGGCTCCGCTTTTCTGCCCGCGAGTTTTCAGGGCACGCGCATCGGCGACGGCAGCACGCCGTTTCAGAAAGCGGTCGTCGCCAACCTGAATCCCGCCGACGACCCGGAATTGCAACGCATGCAGCTCGATCTGCTCGCGAAACAGAATCGGGAACATTTGAAACGCATCGGTCCCGAACCGAATCTGGAAGCCCGCATCGAATCGTTCGAAACCG
>JBGQCZ010000727.1:0-3247 GCA_041495645.1 Gemmataceae bacterium
AAGTTCACCGCCGAACGATGAACGAAAAGTCGAACCATTCGCGTGGAGATCGTGCCAATAAACACTGTGCCCGAGCAGATCGGCCGCGATATACTTGCCGCGGAATCTTTCCGGGAATGAATCGCCCTGATAAACAATCCCGCCGACCGTCACGTGGCCGCCGCGGAAGTCGCGATGCGTGACATGGTCAAACCAGCCGTAGGCATACGGATTGTGCAATTCGCCGTGCTTGCCGAATTGCTTCCAGTAGTAGGCACCCTGCACGCCGTGCAACATGACGAAGCCGCCGAAATTGGTGCTGTAAAGCAGGTTGCCGAACTGATCGAAGTCCAAGCCCCACGAGTTGCCGCCGCCCTCGCAAAACAGTTCGAACTTGTGCGTGATGGGATGATAGCGCCACACGCCCTGTTGAAATTCGATGCCGCGAATGCGGGCGGTGACCGTGCTGCCTTGGCAACCATAGAGCCAGCCGTCCGGTCCCCAGGTCAGCGAGTTGGCGACTGAATGGGCGTCCTCCATGCCGAAGCCGGATAGCAAAACGTCGGGGTCGCCGTCGGGCACATCGTCGCTGTCGCGGTCGGGGTAGAAGAGCAGATAAGGCGATTGGAGCACGAACACCCCGGCGTGCCCGAAGGCGATTCCACTCGCCAGATTCAAATCGCTGACAAAGTCTTTTGTTCGCGGCGACGCGCCAGTCCCCTCGAGAATCGTGATTCGGTCGGCCCCTTTCGGCCCCTTCGGCGGCGGGTCGGGGTAGCGGTCGTAGACGGTGCGCGAATAGCGGTCCACTTTCACCCGCTTCAGCCCGGCGGGGTTGGGATATTGCAGGTATTGAATGACCCAGAGCCGGCCGCGGTCGTCGAACTCGATTGCCACCGGCTGCCGCACTTGCGGTTCGCTCGCCACGAGGCTGACCACGAAGCCGTCCGGCACGGTCATCTTGCCGGCAGCGATTTGAGGCGGAAATCCTTGCGGTTGAACGGAAAGGGGAGTTATCGCGATAACAAGTGCGAGAATGAAAAAAGCTAAACCGGGATACACGCGAACAAAATGGCTAGCGTGGCGACCGGCCAAGCGATTTGCGCGATCGACGAGCAGCATGAAGGAATCCCTCGACCTCGTGACCACATTGTATTGTGGCCCTCAGATCCGTCGTGGCCCGCCAAATTGCGGTTGACTTATCATTCGCGGGCGTTATTGTCCCGCCCCCATGAACGCCATTATTCGCCTCTCGCTGTGCGCCGCTGTCGCTGCCCCGCCGTTTGCCCAGGTTGCCGCAGTTGATCCGGCACCCATGCCGACCACCGGCAATGTGTTGCTCATTGACTACGACCGGATCCTCGAAGGCGGCATCGAACGCGTCGGCGATCGCTTCCGTATTCGCCAGGGCGCCGGGGAAATGACGATTCCGGCCGCGACCAACATGCTGCTGCTGCCCGACAAAGAGGCCGCGTTTCAGTTGCTCAAGGGCCGCACGAAACTGAGCGATCCGCTCGCTCTCGTGAAATTGTCGCGCTGGTGCCTGACGAACGACTTGAAGCAACAGGCGCTCGACACGGCCGAAATGGCCCTTGCACTCTTGCCCACCGACCGCTCGCTCAAACGCTTCCGCGACGATGTGCAAACTCGGGTTGCGTTGGCCCCGCCGCAGCCAGTCGCGCCGGCGATCCAGTTGCCACGGCCGAGCGAAGCGGAACCGGCGGTCGCGGACGTCTATCCCGAGTCCTTTGGGCTGTTTGCAACGCGAATCCAGCCGCTCTTGGTCAACGCCTGCGCCGGTTGTCACGCGTCGGACCGCGGCGGGAAATTCCACCTCACGCGGCCATCGTCCGCATTTGGCGATAAGCGCGCCACGCAATTGAATCTCGCCGCGGTGAGCCCGTTCCTGAATCGCGAACAGCCGTGGCTTAGTCCGCTATTGGTTCGCGCCGTTGCGGCTCACGGCGGCGGCACGCTCGCGCCGATCCGCGATCGGCAATCCGGCGTCTACCGGCACTTGGAGGAATGGGCCAGGCAGGCGTGCGGACAAGGCGCACCGCCGCCCAAACCGCCCGCCATCTTGCCCCCAGAAGCCATCGCCGATGCCACGCCCTTGCCGCCGATCGCGCCCTCGCGCCCGAAGAAAGCGGTCAAAGGCTTGCCGGAACCCGTGGTTTTGCCGGCCGTCGGCAACGATGAACAACTTCCAGCCATGCCGACTATTCCGGTCAAAGGAGCGGAAACCACGGGTGCAAGAACCAAACCGGTTGACCCGCCAGCCAAAACGGAGCCGACCGATCCGTTCGATCCCGATTTGTTCAATCAACTGAACAGGCCGCCGATGAAGTAACAGCGGCTTTCTTGTAACAGATTCATAACAAGATCGTCGAATCCCGTACCCAAACGTTGGGACATCGGGCACCGACCGTCTTCCCGTCAGTCGATCCGAAACGGTTGAACTACAGGTCGGAGGCACGCCATGCGTTGTTTTTCCCTGCGCACCGCATTGATCGTCGCATCGTTGGCAATGCTCCAGGCCCCATCCGTTGCTGAGGAACCGCCAAAAAGTGATCCGGCCAAGCTTCCCAAACCCGCGGCCGCCCGAGCGGACGAACCGTTGGCCGCTTCGTCGCTGAACGCGGACCGCACTCACTACATCACCAATGCCGGAACGGCGTACGCCGTCATGGCGTTGAAGGCCTGCGAAGTGAAGGACAAGTGACTTGCGCATCGGGCGTTGAGTTTGCACGGCCTGACCGGACCAAACTCGCAACCAAACTAAATCAAACTTTTGGCCCTGTGCGCAATTCTCGTTTCCTGGACGCATCTCCTTGCCGCGACTAGACTTCCCGCTCGCCCCCGAAGCCCTCAAAAACTTTGTGGCGAAAGTGGTTGGGTGGTGAGTTTGGTTGTGGGTTGGGTTGTGAGTTGAGTTGTGGGTTGGGTTGTGAGTTGAGTTGTGGGTTGGGTTGTGAGTTGAGTTGACGACCGCTCCGTCGCCGACCGAGCCAATCCACAGAATCAGAATGGAAGTAATCACGACAAGCTCTCCCAGAATTGCGCGCACTCAATGCGCTCGGACGAGTTGACCCCGTATAGTATACGTAAGTATACATATCGATGCAATGCGGGAATCATGGAGCGCGGCGCGTCATACGCACGGAAACTCAAGGCTTGCGAATTGTGAGGAAGCAGCCGACAATGCAGAAATTGGTGGCTCAGCGTTGGGAGTCATGTCATGCGACGATGTCCGATCCGAGTCATCCTG
>JBGQCZ010000728.1:0-3245 GCA_041495645.1 Gemmataceae bacterium
AGGTGCGGCGAAACGCGCCGTGGCAATCGCTATTCGCAATCGCTGGCGACGGCAGCAATTGCCCGACGATTTGCGCAAAGACGTCACACCGAAGAACATCATCATGATCGGCCCAACGGGGGTCGGCAAGACTGAAATTGCGCGCCGTTTGGCCCAGCTCGTCGGCGCGCCGTTTCTGAAAATCGAGGCGACCAAGTATACCGAGGTTGGCTACGTCGGCCGCGACGTTGAAAGCATGATCCGCGACCTCACCGAGATGGCCGTCGGCATGGTCAAACAGGAGCAGCGCAAACTGGTCGAAGAGAAAGCCAAGGAACGCGTCGTCGATCGGCTGCTCGACTTGCTCCTGCCGCATTCGTCGGCGTGGGACGAAGAGAACACCGACGAGAACGACCGCCGGCAGCGTACGCGAGACAAAATGAAAGCTCGGTTGGAAGCCGGCGATTTCGAGGAACGCAAGATCGAGCTGAACATTGAGCAGAAAGTGGCGCCCGTGCAAATCCTCGGCGCCGCGGGGATTGGCCTCGAACAAATGGAAAACGACCTGCAAGGCATGTTCGAGCGCATCATGCCGAAATCACAACAAAAGCGCGACGTGACGGTTCGCGAGGCGCGGCGCATTCTCATGGAACATGAAACCGAGGCACTGATCGACCGCGAGACCGTGAACGAAAGGGCCGTGTTTCTGGCTGAAAATCAAGGAATCGTCTTCATCGACGAGCTGGATAAGGTATGCGGGCCGGGATCGGGCCACGGACCGGATGTGTCGCGGCAGGGCGTGCAGCGCGATCTGCTGCCGGTAGTCGAAGGCACGACCGTGAACACGCGCTACGGTCCGGTGCGAACCGATCACATTCTATTCATCGCGGCCGGGTCGTTTCATACTTCAAAGCCATCGGACCTGATGCCGGAATTGCAAGGCCGGTTCCCGATTCGGGTCGAATTGACCGACCTGAACCGCGACGATTTTCTCCGCATCCTTACAGAACCGAAACATTCGCTCACGAAACAATATGTCGAGCTGTTGGCGACAGAGGGCGTCACGTTGGAGTTTTCGCGCGACGGGATCGAAGCCCTGGCGGACTTCGGCTTCGAGGTCAATCGCACGACGCAAAACATCGGTGCCCGACGATTGCACACGATTTTGGAGCGCGTGGTCGAGGAGATTAGCTTCGATGCGCCCGATCTTCCGAACAAGAGTGTCACGATCGACTCGACCTATGTCCGCGGACGCATCGCCGGCATCTTGCAAAAGGAAGATCTGAGCAAGTTCATTCTGTAGTCGCACATGGCAGCGTTCGAATCCATTACTGAATTGCCGAAACTTTCGCCGCGGCCGCGCGACGGCCACAAGGGGACGTTTGGGCACGTGCTGGTGGTCGCCGGAAGCCAGGGCATGTCGGGCGCGGCGGTGCTGTGCGGGACCGCGGCGCTACGCGGCGGAGCGGGCACGGTTCAGGTGGCCGTGCCAGCCGGCATTCAACCAGTCGTCGCGACAGGGCAACCCTGCGTCACGACCGCAGGTCTGCCGGAGACCGACTGCGGTCAAGTCGCAGCCAACGCTCTTCCCGAATTGCTGTCGCTTTCTGCACGCGCCGATGCCGTAGCAATCGGACCGGGACTGGGCGCCGGAGCTGCGGTCGGCTGGGTGGTACGCGGTTTGCTTGAACGATCGTCAATTCCAATTGTTCTGGACGCCGATGGCTTGAATGCTCTCGCGCCCTTGAAGAACAACGAGTTAATTCGGCCGGACAAGCCCACCGTTTTGACCCCGCATCCGGGCGAGCTTGCCAGATTGGTTGGCAAATCAACGCCCGAAGTTTTGCGCGAGCGCGAAACGCAAGCGATTGGGTTCGCGCGCGAGCAGCGGCTGGTTTTGGTGCTGAAAGGCGCGAACACTCTGGTCACCGATGGGCGCAGGCTGTACGTCAACCGGACAGGGAATCCCGGCATGGCGACCGGCGGAAGCGGGGATGTACTCACAGGATTGATCGCGGCGCTGCTCGGTCAAAAACTGGAACCGTTCGCCGCGGCCCAGTTGGGCGTCTACCTGCACGGTCTGGCCGGCGACTTGGCTCGCGACGAACTCGGCGAGGAAGGTCTGATTGCAACCGACTTGTTGAGTTGGTTGCCGAAGGCATTCGTCAAACATCGGTCGAACTGATTCGCTCCCGCGTCACGGAGAGACTTCATGCGCGTCTTTTGCCCGAATTGCTCCGAACCCATCAACATCGCGGACGACCTCGCCGGCAAGGCAACGTTTTGCCCGCTGTGCAAGGCGCCGTTCTCGGCTCCGGCGCTGTTTACCGGGGCGAGTCCGACGCCCGCGACCATTACCTCATCGGCGCCGAGTCCGTTGCCGCCGCCGGCTCCAACTCCTTCCGCTCCAGCACCTTCCACTTATGGTGTCTTGCCTCCAGCGCCGGTGCCAGCACCGCCCGTGTCGACGCTGCCGCCATTGACCACTCCAAAGCCTGCGCCCAACTATTCTTCTTCGCCGCCAGCCCCGACCACTCCCGTTCCAACAAGCAGCGCAACGCCCCCAACAGGTGGCTACTCGCGCTCGTTCGGATTCTCGATCTCGCCCGAGATCATTCAATGGACCGCCCCGGTCTGTTTGGCTATCGCTCTCTTTCTCACCGTGTTCAGTTGGAATGGCGCTTACCCCGGCGGACACGGAGTTTACACGCAAAGCCCCTGGGGCGCAATGTTCGGCAACTTCTCCACCGATCCGGTCGGCGACGATGTCTTCAAATACAACCCAAAGAAGCCCAAGGACGACAATCAGCAACTGCTCAGCAAACAAGTCAGCATGAACTTCTTGATGCTGATGTTCATCCCGTTGCTGTTCGTTACAACCGTGGCCGCGTTCATTTTCACGCTGCTTCCGCAACTCAAGCTGAAGATCCCGGTGCAATTTGAGCCGTTGGTGCCGTGGCGGATGGCAATCGTCGCCGCCGTGGCCGCCGTGCTGGTGGGCATGGTGTGCCTCCAGTCGCTGCGCGGATTTGGGCTTGAGAACGCACTGATCGAGCGGTCGGAGGCGGAGATTCAAACGGAGCGCGACGAAGCGGCCAAGCCCGATCAAGTGACGACTGTTGAAATCAAGCAAGGGAAGTTGCGGGGTGGATTGAACATCCAGCACACCTTTGCCTTGCAGCTTACGATATGGTGCCTCGTGGTCGCGATGTTTGGCGGACTCGCCGCGTTCGCGATGATGCGCCGCGTCGACAAGCCACATCCGC
>JBGQCZ010000729.1:0-3239 GCA_041495645.1 Gemmataceae bacterium
CAATTGTTTGTACATTCATTTGACTCTGATTCCGTACCTGAAAGCCGCCGGTGAATTGAAAACCAAGCCCACGCAGCACAGCGTCGGCATGCTGCGGCAGATCGGTATCCAGCCCGACGTGCTGATTTGCCGCACCGAAAAAGAACTGCCGCTCGAGGAACGCGAAAAGATCGCCCTGTTTTGCAATGTCGAGACCAAGGCCGTCATCGAGGAACGCGACAAGGAAGTGACCGTCTACGAAGTGCCGCTCAGCCTCGCTGACAACAAGCTCGACGAAATCATTGTCGAACGGCTCAACCTGACCAACATCAAGCCGCTCGTGATGGACGACTGGCGCGACATGATCGAGCGCATCAAGCATCCCAAGTCCGAAGTGACCATCGCCGTGGTGGGCAAGTACGCTCGGCATCACGACGCTTACAAGTCCGTTTACGAATCGCTCTATCACGCCGGGATCGCCCACCACGCCAAGGTCATCATTCGCAAGATTCAGACCGAGCAAGTGGAAAAAGAAGGCGCCGAGCGCGTGTTGGCGGGCGTGGACGGCATCCTGGTTCCGGGCGGGTACGACAAACGCGGGATCGCCGGCAAGATCGAGTCCATTCGTTACGCTCGCGAGCGCGAGATTCCGTTCTTCGGCATTTGCTTGGGCCTTCAATGCGCCGCGATCGAATTCGCCCGCAACGTGGTCGGCCTGAACGACGCCGATTCAACCGAGTTCAATCCCGAAACTCCGGACCCGGTCATCTGCTTGCTGGATGAACAACGGAATGTGACCAACGTGGGCGGCACGCAAAGACTCGGGGCCTACGAAACGGTAATGACCGAAGGCAGCCTCGCGTACCGGGCTTATGGCAAGCCGCGTGTTTCCGAACGCCATCGCCACCGCTTCGAATTCAACAACGCCTATCGCGAGCGCTTCGCCCTATTCGGCCTGAAAGTGACCGGCGCTAGCCCGGACGGCGAATTGGTCGAAGTGATCGAACTGGCGGGCCATCCGTGGTTCCTGGCCGTGCAATGCCACCCGGAGTTTCAATCGAAGCCGACCAAGGCCCATCCGCTATTTCGCGATTTCGTGGGCGCCGCCGTGGAACTTCGCGCCGGACGCAAAGCCGCAAGAAACCTCACGGCCGTGGCTTCTTAGTGGTCTTCGGCTGTAGCCGCAGGCTTTAGCCTGCGCGGGGAGTCCTCGCGCAGGCTAAAGCGTGATACCGGGTGAACGCACTGAATTTCACTTCGCCTTGATCGAAAAGTTGAGCGTCTTCGTTTCGCCGGCATTGAGCGTGAACTTGTTTCCGCCTTCGACCGGCGGCACAAGCCGCTTGGGCTGGGTGCCTTCGTGCCAGGCCATAAACGTAAGCTCGGCGCCCGCCGGCACGTTCTTGATCGTGAATTGGCCCTTGTCGTTGGTCCGCGCGGCATAAGGGTGATCGAAGGTCAGTGCATAGCCGGTCATCCACGTATGCACGTTGCAATTCATGGACATCTCTTGCGTGTCGACCTTGATCCTATCGAAGAGCTTTACGCTATTGAATCCCATCATGCCGCCATCGCGTGTCGGGTTAAGCAGGCTGCTGCCGGCGATCTTGATGTTGTGGCCCACTGTGGCAGAGTTCAGGACCTTGAGCACTTGCCCGGTTGGAACGCGTTCCTTACCGTTGAAATACTCCGGATAAAGCACCACGACGTGCGGGACAAACACGCAGTGCGGCTGATCGACGGTGACCGCTTCTTCCCATGTCTTGGTCTCGGGCTTTGGGAAATAGGTTCCTTTCGGGGGATTCACCCAGACAACGACGTTCGCCACGCCCTTGTTTGCGGGATCGACGATCCAAGTTTGTTCTTTGTGATCTCCTTGCACGCAAAATGGAACGTCCTTGTGGACTCCCATGTTGATATCGGGCCGCGCCGGCGGATCGCCATCGTAGGTCACGGTGCCGAGAATGGTCCCGGTGTCCTTCGATGCAACTTCTTTCAACTCCGACGCCGCCGCACCCTCTTGTTTCGTCGGACGCGGAATCAATCCCTCATCGCTTGTGTCTTCGCTGCTCGTCGAGCAACCGGCGATGGCGATGCAGCAGGCGCAAAAGATGGCGGGCGTGAGGAGCAAGATACCTGAACGATTCATGGTTTGTTCCCTTCATCAAGACCGGCTATGCGGTCGTCATTTCCTAATTCAAGAAACCGGGCTTAAGGTCGACCTTCTTCAAATCCAGCACGGCCCCGGCGGGAACTACCACTGGCTGGCCTTTGCTCCCGCCCGCGGTTTTGGCCGCATTGGGTTCGCGCGGCGTGTGCAACCAGCCGGCAATTTCATGACGCATGAACAGCGAGAAGTTGCCGCTCGGCGCATCCTTGATCTCGAAATTCCCGTTCGCGTCCGTCAGTGCGAAGTACGGATGGTCGATGACGTAGATTTGCCCGCCCATCCAGCTATGCACATTGCATGCCAATGAGATCGACCTTCGCTCGGCCTTGAGCGCCGTCGCTCCCGAAAAGACGCGCTTGCCGCCCGCCGGAATCGCGACATTCGGAGGACTGTTGTTTTCGCCCACGAGCAGGGCGTTGTGTACGATCCTGGAGCTATTGTGAATCTCCAGCGGCTGCCCCTCGCGAATAATCGTCACGCGCGGCTCGAACAAACAGCACGGCTGATCGATGATCGCTGCCTTGTTCGGAATCGCAGCCAGTTTCGGGTGAATGGGCATCTTGGCGCCGTTAACAGGAACCAGCCAGACCGCCACATTCGCCACGCCCTGATTCTTCGGATTGATTTCAAGAGCGTTACCGACTACCGGCCCAGGCGCCGGACAACCCGCGGCCACCAGGACCTTGGCCGCCGGCACGCCGTTCCCCGTCCAAACCACTTGCCCTTTGATCGTGCCCCACTGCTGCGTTGCACACGGTACAGACGTGGCGACAAACGCGGCGAAGAGGATTGTGGTTCGCATGGGTTCACCGATCAATCGTTCAAATACTCCGGTTTGAACGGAATCTTGCCCAGGTCCAACACGCCGCCGGCGGGGACGGTGATCGAAAGCCCCTTGCTGCTGCGGCCTTCTTGCAGCCAGCCGCCGCGTTCGTGCGACAGGAAAATCAAGATCTTGCCAGCCGGCACGTCCTTGATCTCAAAGCTGCCGTCTTCCTTGGAAACCGCGAAGTACGGATGATCGAACACGCCGATGCGCCCGCCCATCCAGCCGTGGATGTCGCAATTCACCAGCAACGGGCGCTTTTCC
>JBGQCZ010000730.1:0-3238 GCA_041495645.1 Gemmataceae bacterium
AAAAGTCCAAAAGAGTCCAAGTGGTTCCCTGCCACGGTAAGATGCCTCAAAGGTTATCCGCGGCAAGTGTGCCGCCGTGGGGCTACCACCATAGATTCCCGATGACCCACGGACATCGACATGAGCGCAGCTTCTACCGATCTTCACGGCTTGCTGGTGATCGACAAACCGCGGGGAATCACGTCGCGCGACGCGATCAACCGCATCGAGCGGCAATTGCCGCGCGGCACAAAAATCGGCCACACCGGGACCTTGGACCCGTTGGCGACCGGCGTTCTGGTGGTTTGTCTCGGTCGCGCGACGCGCTTGGCCGAGTACGTGCAAGCGATGAACAAGACCTACCAATCGACGTTCATGCTGGGGGCGTGCAGCGATACCGACGACGCTGATGGAACGGTCAAACCGGCCGAAAATCCTCAACCTTTGTCACTCGATCAAGTCGCTTCGGCTTTGCAGACGTTCGTCGGCGAAATCGAACAGGTTCCGCCAGCGTTCTCGGCGGTCTTGGTGGGCGGGGCGCGGGCCTACGATCTGGCACGGGCCGGCGAGACGGTCGAGCTCAAACCGCGGCGGGTCGTGGTCCACGAAATCAAGCTGCTGGCGTATTCGTGGCCAAACGTGGACGTTGAGATTCGCTGCGGAAAGGGCACTTACATTCGTTCGATCGCTCGCGACTTGGGCGAAAAACTTGGTTGCCGCGGGTTGGTGGCGGCGCTGCGGCGAACGCGAGTCGGGCCGTTTCGTGCGGAAGATACCCTGCCGCCGGATGCGGATCTGGTGACGATTCGCGCGCATTTGCGACCCGCGAGCGAAGCGGTTGGGGAGATGCAACGCATTGACGTGACGCCTGAAATGGCGCTCCGTCTGCGTCAGGGCCAGATTCTGCCATCGGGTGATGCGGCCGCCGGTGAAGTTGCGGTTTTTTCAGACGGAAATCTTGTGGCCGTGGCGATTGCCGAGAACGGAACGCTGCGACCCGTTAAAGTCATCGCCGTTTCGTGAGGTTGCGGAAGCGAAACTTCCCTCATTCGGGCGGGTATCAAATACCATAAAGGGCAGAGTTCAATTATTGCGGAGAGACCGAATGAATCGCGCGCTACGGCTCGGTTGTCGCCTGTTTGCGGGAATCCTCCTCATCTCAACCGCTCACGCGGAGAACAAGCCGGCGGCAATCGGCGCCAAGGTGCCGGATATCGGCGGGCTGCGCGATCTGCGCGGCAACGGTCGCACGTTGCACGGCTTTAAGGGCCACAAAGCCGTGGTCATCGTCTTCCTGGGAACCGACTGCCCGGTTTCGAATCTCTATGTGCCGAGCCTGCTGGAATTGGAAAAGAAATACCGCGACAAGAACGTCCAGTTCCTCGGCGTCTATGCCAATGAGAGCGAAGACCTGGATCAGATCGGGATTCACTCCCACGACCGCGATTTGCCGTTTCCTGTCTTGAAGGACCCCGGCCAGAAACTCTCGGACGCGGTGGGCGCGGCGCGCGTCCCATCCGTCGCTGTTTTGGATGGCGACTTCGCTTTGCGCTATCGCGGGCGCATCGATGATCGCTATGGCGTGAGTTATCGCAAGCCAAAAGCAACACGCGCCGATTTGGCCGAAGCGATTGACGAAGTATTGGCCGGAAAAAAGGTGACGGTGGCCGAAGCCGAAGCGGATGGTTGTCTCTTGGATCGCGGCGGCAAGAAATCGTCAAAGACCGGCGTGACCTATGCGAAGGAAGTCTCGCGCATCATTCAAAACCGTTGTCAGAATTGCCATCGGGCCGACCAAACGGCGCCGTTCGCCTTGATGACTTACGACGACGCGGTCAAGCACGCCCGCACCATGAAGGAAGTGACGCAGCAAAAGCGCATGCCGCCGTGGCACGTCGATCCGCGTTTCGGCCATTTCTCCAACGATCGCCGTATGACCAAGGACGAAATCGAAACGCTCGCGGCCTGGGTGGATGGCGGAATGGCCAAAGGCGACGACAAGGATTTGCCGAAAGCGATCGACTGGCCGCAAGGTTGGACGCATGGCAAGCCCGACCTGGTCATTAGCATGCCCGAGGAATTCGAAGTGCCGGCCGACGGTGTGCTTCCATACAAGCAATATACGATTGATCCCAAGTTCACCGAAGACAAATGGGTGCGCATCGCCGAGGGATTACCGGGCGAGCCCAGCGTCGTCCATCACCTTGTGGTGTACATTCTCAAGCCTGGGCAACAGCAACCGTTTTCGCCGGACGGCAACATTCAAATCCTGGTCGGCTGGGCGCCTGGCGATCTCGGCACCGTCTGCCCGCCGGAATCCGCCCTGCGAATTCCCAAGGGCTCGACTCTTCGCTTCGAAATGCACTACACGCCCAACGGCAAGAAAACTAAGGACCGTTCCAAAGTCGGCATCACCTTCGCCGGCAAGTCGCCCAAGTTCGAGTATTTCACCAACTCGTTCATGAACGAATCGATCGAAGTGCCGCCGTACGACCCGCACTACAAGGCAGAGGCGACCTGGCGGCTGCGCGGCGACGCCCGCATCCTCAGCTTCGTCCCGCACATGCACTGGCGCGGCAAGGACTATCGCTACGAGGTCATCTATCCCGATGGGAAACGCGAAACAATCCTCAACGTCCCGCGTTGGGACTTCAATTGGCAAAACGTCTATCAGTTGAAGGAGCCGCTGAAACTGCCGAAGGGCGCAAGGCTCCACGCGGTGGCCCATTGGGATAATTCCGTCAACAATCCCTACAACCCGGCCCCGGACAAGATGGTGAAATTCGGCCTGCAAACCTGGGACGAAATGATGGTCGGCTGGGTTGCTTATGTCTGGGAACGCCCGGAAACCGTGACGGAAATGGCCAAGATCAAGTTCGACGATCCCGATTCGCTCTTCGATCGCTTGGATCGCAACGGCGACGACGTCATTACGCCGGACGAGATTCCGGATCAATTGAAGCCGTTCATCAAGGCGAACAACGTCAAAGTACCGGACCGCATGACGCGCGAAGAGTTCACCAAGATGTTTGTGGAAATGCGTAAGCGCCTGACACGTCCGCAACCGGAGAAGAAGCCGGACGAGAAAAAACCAGAAGATAAGAAGCAATAACCACAAAGACACGAAGACACAAAGAAGAGAAATGCTTGTCTTCTTTGTGTCTTCGTGACTTTGTGGTTATCCATCTCTTACCCTACCAGATCGCGTAGATTCTCTTCCAGCACCAAGATTTGGTTCTCGATTTCAATCACCGCATCG
>JBGQCZ010000731.1:0-3236 GCA_041495645.1 Gemmataceae bacterium
CAAGAAGACGACCTTGTCCTTGATGAGGACTGGCGAGGCGTAGAACGAGCTCTGAGCGCTGCCGCCCCGAGTCGGGACCGAGAACAACTGCTTGCCGGAGGCCACATCGTGCGACGAAATCGCGAACCCGCGGCTATCCCCAAAGTACAGCTGCTTGCCGACCAGGATTCCAGAGCCGACGTCGCGCACATTCCGCCTCGGCAATTCCCAAACGAGACCGCTCCGCGTCACGTCACCGCTGCCGCCCAGCTTGATCGCTTGCAGGTAACCGCTCTCGCGCCCGGCGGCAGCGAACATCGTTCCATTGGCAAAGAGCGGCAACGGCTCGCCGAACTTGTTGTTGTCGATATCGGGATGCCGATCGCAGTGCCACAGTTCCTTGCCGGTCTTGGGGTCGTACGCCCACACACCGAGCGGGCCGTTCAGCACGAGTTCGTCGCGGCCATTGGCGGCAATCAAGACCGGCGTGCTGAACCCGCGGCCCTGATCGCGCGGCGTGGACCAGACCACCTTGCCGGTTTCCTTCTCCAATGCGACCAGATTGGGCGCGGCCACGTCTTTCGCGTTTACCGATCGCACGCGAGTGCCGTCGTTGTCGCAGTTTTGAATGACGAGGTTTTCGTAAAGGACCGGCGAAGCGCCCACACCCCAATTCGCTTCCGACGTGAAAATCCCAAACTTGTGGTGCCAAACCGGCTTTCCTTCGAGCGTGTAACAAAACATGCCCGGCGTCCCGAAGAACGCGTAGACATGTTTGCCGTCGGTCACGCAGGACGCTGTGGCAAGGCTGCTGGTGCCGTGCGTCTTTTCCGCGATCCCTTCCGCGGCCAACTGTTCCCAGTCGATCTTACCGCTGGTCGTGTTCACGCACACGACCCAGCGTTTGCTACCATCCTTGTTGGCAGAGGTCAGGAACAGGAGCTCGCCCCAAATGACCGGCGTGGAATGCCCGGCGCCTGGCACCTTCGTCTTCCAGAGGAAGTTTTTCGTTTCGCTCCATTCGAGCGGAACTTTGGTATCGGTGACGTAACCTTGGCCCGACGGTCCGCGCCATTGCCACCAAAAGCCGGGGCCGTCAGCGATGGCATGGGAAACCAAAAGGAGCGACACGGCGAGGGTGCGTAAAAGAGTGTTCATGGATGGATTCGAATCCGGGTGGGTGGGAAGAAATCGTTGGGCCTATAATACCAAACACCGTTAAGGTCTGCCAGAATCGAGTTGAATTCGCGAGGAACTCTCATGCTCGTGGTGATGCAAGCGGACGCGACGCCGGAACAAGTAGCCGCCGTGCTGGAGGCGATCAAGCGGCTCGATCTATCGCCGCACTCCATGCCCGGCTCGACACGCACCGCCATCGGCATCACCGGCAACACCGCCGCCGTCGACGCCCGCACCCTCGAAGTGCTCTCAGGCGTCGAGGAATGCCTCCGCGTCACCAAGCCCTACAAGCTCGCCAGCCGCGAGATGCACCGCGACGACACCATCATCAAGCTCTCTCAGGGAACGATTGGCGGCGGGAACTTCACCATCATCGCCGGACCATGCTCGGTCGAAAACGAACCGATGATCCAGCGCACGGCGGAGTTTCTAATGGAGCAGGGCGTGAAGTTCCTGCGCGCAGGCGCCTTCAAGCCGCGTTCCAGCCCGTATTCGTTCCAGGGGATGGGACTCGAAGGGTTGGAGATTCTCAAGCGCGTGCGGCAAAAAACCGGCATTGGCATCGTCACCGAACTGATGGACACGGAACATGCCGATGCGGTCGAAGACGCCACCGACATCATCCAAATCGGCACGCGCAACATGCAGAATTTCAGCTTGCTCAAGCGCGTGTCGAAGACGACCAAGCCGGTTCTCTTGAAACGCGGCATGAGCGCGACGCTTGAAGAATGGCTAATGGCGGCCGAGTACGTCATGAGCGGGGGCAATTATCGCGTGATCCTGTGCGAACGCGGAGTGCGCACGTTTTCCGATCACAGCCGCAACACGCTCGATCTCTCGGTCATTCCGCCGTGCAAATCGCTGTCGCATTTGCCAATTCTGGTTGACCCGAGCCACGGCACCGGCAAACGCAACTACGTCCCGCCGATGGCCCTAGCCTCGCTAGCCGCCGGGGCCGATGGGCTATTGATCGAAATTCACCCGGAGCCGGACCGGGCCATGTCCGATGGAGCGCAATCGCTGGACTTTGTCGGGTTTGGGAAATTGCGCGAGCAGCTCAAGTTGCTGGCGCCGGCCTTGGGTCGGAAACTGGCCTGACAATAGAACGCGGATGACGCTGATAACGCGGATTCGCGCGGATCAGAAAAGAAGACTTCTCTTGATCCGCGCAAATCAGCGTCATCCGCGTTCTATTCGGAGCATTTCACTTCACATCGATGCTCGCAAATATCAGTTACTTGACATTGAGGTTGGACAAATAGCTATCCACCTCTTGCCGTTGCTTCAGGACCGAGTTTTGCAGCTTCTTCTGCTGGTCGCGCAGCGTTTCGATTTCGGTTTCCTGCTTGTCGAACTTCTCGAGGTAGCGCTTGTACGCCGCCGCGGTCGTCGGCATCTCGCGAAGGTTCGCTCGCAAGCGCGTCTGATCCTCGGAGATCACCCGCAACTGATCGTTCACGTTGTTCAGTTCCAGGTTCATCGTGTTCAGCTTGGCCTTGAGCTCCATTGCTTTGCCGAGCGCCTGCTTCACCGACTCGCTGCTGATGGTGTTGTTGATGAAGAAGCGGATGGTGCCGTCGTCGGTATTGCTGATGCTGATCTGTGTGCCGACATCGCGCTCTTCGACGATCGTTTGAGCGATGGATTCCTTGGCCTTGGTCGGCAGCTTCAACTCGAAACGGTAGTTGTCGCTGGTCCGCTCGATCGGCTTGTCCTTGCTCACCAACTCGAAGTCGGCCCGGTACGGATGCTCGATCCACAGCGTACGCTCCGCGCCGCTGCGATTGGTGACCGTGTAGGTCATTTCCTCGCGGATGCGATCGTTGCGAATGATGATCCCGTTCTGGATGCGGACGGAGGTGAGCCGGTCCGGTTTGCGATGAGCTTTGGCCTCAACCTCAGTTGCCAGATCGACCGCGTAGCTGATCAAGCGGTCGTCATTCTGCGGCAAATCGGAGATGCGCGCGTCGCCCGCGTAGGTCGAGCCTTCGAACACGGTGATCGGTCCCTGCATGAGATGCAGGCCGGATGTGTTCTTGAGCTTGAGGCCGAGCATCGGGAACTTCGCGTGCACGCCC
>JBGQCZ010000732.1:0-3227 GCA_041495645.1 Gemmataceae bacterium
CCTGGAAGCGTTCGCCGAAGCCATGAACCAAAATTGGCGAGCGCAAAAGAACCTGCACCCGGATATTACGACTCCGGAGATCGAAGCGCTGCATCGGGCGGCATTCGAATGCGGTGCCCAAGGCTTCAAGGCCAACGGCGCCGGTGGCGGCGGAACCGTCACGATTCTGGTCAAGCGCAATCACAACACGCGCGTGCGCCGGGTCGCCGAGGAAATGGGCATGCAAGTCCTGCCCGCATTCATTGACACGACCGGCCTGCAGGTTTGGGAAGCTGATCCCTGAGTTAGCCACCCAATGCCGCGTCCCCGCAACTGAGACCGAGGCGAGGTGGTCGAACATGAGGTTCTCAAACTTCCGCACAATAAATCTCATTGATATGGCAGTTGCGTGCCTTTCCTGTATCGCTTATGGGTTCGCGTTGTTTTCGACGGCGATCGGGAGTTTCTGGACAAGCACTGACTTTGAACATGCACCGCTGTCTGGATTGTACTGCCTGCTATCCGGATGGTTTCATTTCCCAATCGGATGGCTGGCCAATCCTGCCATGTTCGCAGCCATTGTCCTACTGTTAACCCGGCTTCGCATTGCAGCGTTCCTATTGGCAATAGGGGCCATCAGTTTGGCGTGGTCTTGGACCAACGAGTTTTGCCGGCAATTCCCTGGGACGCTCCTAATGGCGGGCTACGACTGGTGGTTATTGAGCCTGCAAATACTCTCAGTAGGAGTTTTCTGTTCCATGGTTATACACTACTCGGAATCGTGGCAGTCTATTCAGTTGCTCTGCCGAGCAAGCCGAAAGCCCCTCACCAACGTGAAGGAGAGCGGGCTTGTGGCATAGGATTCCAATCCTGTGGGGTTATGGATGGCCGTACCACAGAATCACATTGCCGTCCAACCCGCCGGAAACGATCAACCGATTGGCGGGATGAATCGCGAGGCTGCGAACTCCGCTCGTATGCCCATGCAACGTGAGCAGTTCCTGGCCGGTAGCGCGATCCCAAATCTTCAGCGTGCCGTCGTCGCTGCCGGAAATCAGCCGCTTGCCATCGTTGGTGAATGCCACGCAGGTGACGCTGCCAAAATGGCCTTGCAACGTGCCTAGTTCCTCGGCAGTCTCGGCATTCAAGAGTTTGATCTGCCCGTGTTCGCCGGTGACCACGCGAGCGGTTTTCTCGGTCGACGTGGCAATGATCCCGCTATCGGGCGAAAACGCCACGCACAACACGGCGCTGGTGTAGCCCGTGAGATCGTGGAGCAGGTTACCGCTAGCCGCATCCCAGAGTTTCACGGTCTTGTCGGCGCTGGCGGTGGCGATGCGCCGGCCGTTCGGGCTGAAGGCAACGTGCGTTACGTGGCCGGTGTGGCCGCTCAAGGTGCGTTCGAGACGGCCGCTCGCCGCGTGCCAGATCTTCACCGTGTTGTCGTTGCTTGCGGTCGCCAACCATTGGCCGTCGGGGCTGAATGCAACGCATTTCACGGCCGCCTCATGCCCGGTCCAAGAGCGGTTTTCTTGGCGCCGTTCGATGTTCCACAGATGAGCCACACCGTCCATTCCCGAGTAGACCAAGAACTTGCCCCTGGGATGAAATGTCACGCACGTTAGCAGGTCTTCAACCCGCAAACAGGCTAATTCCCGCCGCGACGACAGATCCCACAAGCGCAGCGTACGATCATCGCTGACCGATGCGGCGAGATCACCGTTGGGACTCACGGCCACGCAATTAACTTTGTCCGCGTGCTCGATCAACGCGAAGGATGCGCCCGGGTTCGCGGTCTTCCACAGCCGCACGGTTTGATCGTCGCTGGCGGAGGCGAGTTGTTCGCCGTCGGGGCTGAAGACAACATTGGCGATGCCGCGGGTATGCCCGCGGAGCGTGAAAAGGAGCCGGCCATGTTCGACGTCCCACATCCGGATCGTCATGTCGTCGCATGACGACGCAACGCGCTTGCCGTCGGGGCTGAACGCCACGCCCCAGACGGAATTCTGATGGCCCAAGAGCACGTGTTTGGACTTGCCGGTCTCGGCATTCCAGAGGATGACCGCACCGTCGTAGCTGGCCGAGGCGATGGTTTGCCCGTCCGGGCTGAAGACGGCTTTGAACACTTCACGGCGATGTCCGCGACAAATCGAAACGGTCTTGCGCGTCGACAGGTCCCAGACCTTGACCAGCCCGTCGATGCCGGCGGTGACGAGGCGTTCGCCGTCGGGGCTGAACGCGACGCTGTGAATTCCACTCGCATGGCCGAGCAGCGTGAACAATTCCTTGCCCGTCGCGAGTTCGAAGACCGTCGCGCGTCCCGGCGCGAATGCCCGATTCGCGGATCGGCCCGGCACGGTGCACGCGGCCAGGCGTTTGCCGTCCGGACTAAAGGCGACGCCGAGGACTTCCACTTGCATTTCGATGCTGCTGAGTTCCTTGCCGGTGGCGGAATCCCAGACGCGCACCGTGCCGTCGTCGCTGCAGGTGGCCAGCCGCGTGCCGTCGGGATGAAAGTCCACGCCCCAAACCGGCCCGGCATGACCGGTCAGCGTCAGCAGATGTTCGCCGGTCAGCGCATCCCAGATGCGCACGGTGCCATCGAGACTCGCGGAAGCAAGCCGCTTGCCGTCGCGGCTAAAGGCGACGGCCCAAACTTCTTTGGTATGACCGGTAAGAGCCTGCGGACCCGATTGCAGGCAGCGCTGCAAATGATGCCACTCGAATTGCCGCAACTCCGGCCTGCATTCGTTCAGATAATGCTGGGCGGAGTCGCGTTGCCCTTTGAGCCATTCGCGTCCGGCCTGGGCGATGCGGTGGAGATAGGATTCCTGATCGGCGCGCGCCAGTTCTTTTTGGACCTGCTCGTTGCGAAGGTCCACGACGCGCTTTTCGGCCAAGAGCACGGCCGTGACGGCGACGAGAACCGCCGCGGCCACGATTGCAACCGCGGAACCCGTGGCCAACGTCGCATGTCGCGACAGCCAGCGTCGGGCCGTTACGGCCGGCGGTTCGCGCCAGGCGCCCACTGGCTCGCCGGCCAGCCAGTGCTCCAAGTCGCGGGCCAATTCCAACGCCGAAGCATAGCGCTGATGGGGTTGCAGCGCCATCGCCTTCAAGCAAACCGCTTCCAAGCCGCGTGAAATACGCCGATTGACTTGTCGCGGCGGAATGAACGCGCCGCGCTGAACTTCACGCAGCACTTCGACCAAGGTCTGCGGTGCAAACGGCGGCCGGCCCGTGAGCAG
>JBGQCZ010000733.1:0-3217 GCA_041495645.1 Gemmataceae bacterium
CTCGCGGGGGGAAAGGCAATCGGTTGGGCGTCAAAGAGTTGCGTGCAAAGTCGCAAATCGGCGCACGGAGCAAAAAGTTGGATTCAGTTTGGTTGCGAGTTGGATTCCGGGTTGGATTCCGAGTTGGGTTCGAGCGACTGCGGGGCCGGCGCGGGGATCAGTTTGACGAGTTTGTGGTGCGGCCGTCTCGGCTGCACGGGGCAGGCGGGACGCCTGCACCACAAGAACGGGCGGATTTTGGCCGCATCGGTGTTAGTTCTTTACAATCTTCCGCACCGGCATTCCGCAAACGAGCCCGATCGACTCTTCACCTGGGGATCGCCATGTTTCAACTTCGACCCATAATCGCGTTTGTGTGCGGCTTGCTGGTGGCCACAAGTTTGGCCTCGGCCCAGGAGAAGGCCAAGCCGCCGATGGATGAGGCGTTGCTGGCGGGGATGCGGTATCGGTTGGTGGGGCCGTTTCGCGGGGGGCGGTCGGCTGCCGTTACTGGTGTGCCGGGCAAATCGCACTTGTTCTATTTCGGCAGCACCGGCGGCGGGGTTTGGCGGACGACCGACGGGGCGGCGACGTGGGAGAACATCTCCGACGGTTTCTTCGGCGGGTCGATTGGGGCGGTGGCGGTGAGCGAATCGGACCCGAACGTGATTTATGTTGGCGGCGGGGAGAAGACGGTTCGCGGCAATGTTTCGCACGGCGACGGCATGTGGAAATCGACCGACGCGGGCAAGACCTGGAAGCACATCGGGCTGGAAGACACTCGGCACATCCCGCGGGTGCGGATTCATCCCAAGAACCCGGACCTGGTTTACCTGGCGGCGCTCGGCCATCTGTATGGCCCGAACAAACAACGCGGGGTGTATCGCAGCAGCGACGGCGGGGCGACCTGGAAGCAAGTTCTGTTCGTCAATGACGAGACTGGGGCGATCGACTTGATTCTCGATCCGAACAACCCGCGCATTATTTATGCCAGCACCTGGCGCGTGAAGCGCACGCCGTACAGCCTCGAGAGTGGCGGTCTCGGGTCTGGCCTGTGGAAGAGCACCGATAGCGGCGACACGTGGAAAGACATCAGCAAGGCCAAGGGATTGCCTAGCGGCACGCTCGGCATCATTGGAGTGGCGGTTTCGCCAGTGAATTCGGAACGCGTTTGGGCGATTATCGAAGCCGAAGACGGCGGCGTCTTTCGCTCCGAGAACGCGGGCCAGACCTGGACCAAGGTGAACGACGACCGCTCTCTGCGCCAGCGCGCCTGGTATTACACGCGAATTTACGCGGGGCCGAAGAGCATCGACGAAGTCTATGTTCTGAATGTCGGCTTCCATCGATCGACTGACGGCGGCAAGACTTTCAGCGGCATCCGCACTCCGCACGGCGATCATCACGATTTGTGGATCGACCCGGGCGAACCGGCGCGGATGATCGTCGGCGACGACGGCGGGGCGCAGGTCACGTTCAACGGCGGCTCGTCGTGGACCACTTATCACAACCAGCCGACCGCCCAGTTCTATCGCGTCGTCACCGACAACGCATTTCCCTACCGCATCTACGGCGCCCAGCAGGACAACTCAACGGTGCGCATTCGCAGCCGCAGCGACGGCCCGTCGATTACCGAACGCGATTGGGAGCCGACCGCCGGCGGCGAGAGCGGGCACATCGCCCCGCATCCGAAGGATTCGGATATTGTTTTCGGTGGCTCGTACGGCGGGTTCCTGATGCGGATCAATCATCGCACTCGCGAGTTCCGCGCCATCAATGTCTGGCCCGACAATCCGCTCGGCCACGGGGCAGCGGATCTGAAGTACCGCTTCCAGTGGAACTATCCGATCTTCTTCTCCCCGCACGACGCCAACACGCTCTACACGGCGGGGAATGTGCTCTTCAAGACTACAGATGAGGGCCAATCGTGGACGCCGATAAGTCCCGATCTCACGCGCAACGATAAGTCGAAGCTCGCCTCGTCCGGCGGGCCGATCACCAAGGACAATACGTCGGTCGAATACTATTGCACGATCTTCGCGGCGTTGGAATCGCCGCACGAGAAGGGAGTGTTGTGGTGCGGATCGGACGACGGGCTGGTTCATGTTTCCAAAGACGGCGGAAAGAACTGGAGCAACGTCACTCCGCCCGACATGCCCGAATGGAGCATGATCAACAGCCTGGAAGCGCATCCCACGGAGAAAGGTGGTTTGTACCTCGCCGCCACGCACTACAAGCTCGATGACAACAAGCCCTACTTGTTCAAGACCAACGATTACGGCAAGACGTGGACGAAGATCGTGAGCGGAATCAAGGACGATCACTTCACGCGCGTGGTCCGCGCCGATCCGAAGCGCGCCGGGTTGCTTTATGCAGGCACCGAGAACGGCATGTACATTTCGTTCGACGACGGCGTACGCTGGCAACGGTTCCAATTGAATCTTCCGCTCGTGCCAATCACCGATCTGGCGCTCAAGGACGACGATTTGATTGTCGCGACCCAGGGGCGCTCGTTTTGGGTGCTCGATGATCTGACGGCGCTGCATCAACTGAAACCGGAGTTGGCCGCCAAGCCGCTGCATTTGTTTTCATCGCGGCCGGCGTATCGAATGGACGGCGGCGGAGGTGGGGACGATGACGGCCCGCGTCAATCGAAGACCGACGGCCAAGGCCCGCCATCCGGCGCCACGATTCGTTTTCATCTGAAGGAAGCGCCTGCCAAAGGCGTGAGCAGTAGCCTGCAAATCCTCGACGCCAAGGGTGCGGTGATCCGCGAATTCAAGAGCGACGGCCAATCACCGGGCGAGAAGATCGAGCCCAAGGCGGGGATGAATCGCTTCGCCTGGAACCTGCGCTACGCCGACGCCGAAGGCTTTCCCGGCCTGATTCTGTGGGGCAGCCTCACCGGCCCTCGCGCTGTTCCCGGCGCGTATCAGGCCCGGCTCAAGGTTGGAGAAGCCACGGCAACGGTTCCCTTCGAAGTGAAGCCCGATCCGCGTACGACGGCGACGCCGTCGGACTACGACGAACAACTAAAGTTTTTGCTCGCGGTTCGGGACAAATTGACCGAGGCCCATCGCGGCATCAAGACGATTCGCGACGTACGCGAGCAGTTGACCAATCTCGGCAAGCGCACCAAAGACCTGCCCGATGCCAAGGAGATCGAAGCCGCCGCGAAAGAGATCGACAAGAAACTCACGGCTGTGGAGGAAGCGCTGCATCAAACGAAGGCCAAGAG
>JBGQCZ010000734.1:0-3215 GCA_041495645.1 Gemmataceae bacterium
CGGCGTCGGTCCGGCGCCGAGGTTTCCGAAAACCTCAAGCTCTTCGGCATCGCCCGCTACCAGTTCCTCATCGGCAAGTTTGTCACTCAGGTCTACAGCAAACTGCGCGAGCAATTGTCGGACTCGTACAAGGAACTCGACCTGATTCGAAAGCGCTTGTCCGACCTGCAGGATCGACTCAAGCCCGGCGCGACGCCGCACCGCCCGAGCGGCTCCGTATTGCCGGCGGGTTGCAAGACCATCGACGAAGCGGTGGCTCAGCTTCGCGAAACGGTGGACGCCGAAGCCCTGCACGAACTCGAAGGCCAGATTCAAGCGATGATCGAGCAGCAATTCACGGCACTCGTCCAGGTGTGCATGACTTCGACCGACGTGCTGGGAAGTTTCGAAACCGCGATCATGAACCTAGCGCGAAAATTCATGCTGCAACGGCTCGGCCGCATGGACGTGACCGAGATGTATCTCTCACGTTACAACGAATCGGAAAAGGCACGCAAATACGTGGCGCGAGCCTATGCGGAATCGGAGCCCGCCCTCGATGCGCCGGACGCTCCGCGCGACTCGTCCGAAATGCTGGCGGTGCCGGTTGGCCCGCTCTGCCAGACCTTCCTGCAACTCGTCGCCGAAAGCCTGCCTTCGGCCAACCCGACCGTGTGCGCCAGTCCCGACGACATTGTCTTCTATCGCGAACAAGTGACGGTGCCGCTCAAGTGCCTGCCCCACATGGGCAGCGCTTCACGGCAAGCGTACGAACAGATGATCATGCAGCAATTCTCGCCGCACACCCGCGTCGATATTCGCCAATGGTTCGATGTTGGCTGAGCCCCACGGCAATCCGCTACAATAGCGCCATGCCGGTCGCAACACCCACGATCCAAATTGAATTGTTCGGAATGGCCCGCCGCCGCGCCGGCCGTAGCGACTTCGGTTCCGCCGCCGCCACCGTCGGCGAAGCGCTCTCCGAATTGGTACGGGCGTGCCCGAACTTATCCGATCTCTTCCTCGCGGACGGCCGGCTGTCGCCCCGATACCTCGTTTCCATCGACGCGGGCCCGTTTCAAACGAATCTGGACCAACCGCTAAGACCCGGTGATCGACTGCTGCTGCTTTCAGCGGACGCGGGGGGATAGCGAATCCTGGAGATGTGCCATGAGCCGCATGCTCGTTCTTGACGGCGATGTGACGCGCGAAATGATCCGTGAGCGCCGCCATTTGGGACAGGATCGCCACGATGAAGTTTGGGACGGAGTGTACATCATGCCGCCGATGCCCAGCAATTTCCATCAAGACATCGTGAGTGACTTCACCACGGTTTGTAATGAGGTTGTCAAGCATCCTGGCCTCGGCCGCGTTCAGCCCGGCGCCAATGTCAGCGATCGCCGCAAGAACTGGAAGAGGAATTATCGGATTCCGGACGTACTTGTCGTCCTCAATGAGGGGATTGCAGTCGACTGCGGGACGCATTGGTTCGGCGGTCCCGACTTCTTGATCGAGATCCGCAGTCCCGACGAAGATCCTGACGATAAGCTCCCGTTTTACGGCAAGATCGGCGTTCGCGAGGTGCTCGTGGTTGATCGAGATTCACGCGCGATGCAACTGCTCAGACTGGAAGACGGGCAATTGGTGGTTGTCGAGCCGACAACATGGCGCAAGCAGCAGTGGCTTCGCAGCGAAGTCCTACCATTGGCATTCCGCCGGATCGTAGTCCGCGGAAACGGCCCGCAAGTACTGGTGCGCCGGACCGATGGCGAAAAATCGGCCTGGCACGTTTGAGAATTCCATGTTCGGCTATCATGGCCGTTACCTACGGATCGACTTGACCAACCGCTCGGCCGAATGGCGGCCGTTGCCAGAGTCGGTGTTGCGTCAGTTCATCGGCGGCGTGGGGTTGGCGGCTTGGCTGCTCCATCGCGAAGCGCCTACCTGCGTCGATCCGCTTGCCCCCGACTCGCCGTTGCTCTTCTGCTTCAGCCCATTCGTCGGCACGCCACTCACGACCTCCGCCAAGTTCGCCGTCGCCGCCAAATCGCCGCTCACCGATCGCTTCAACGATGCGTTGTCGTCATCGCATTTCGCCATAGCCGGGAAGAAAACCGGCGCCGACGCTCTGGCGATTGTGGGAGCGTGCGATTCACCTGCGATCCTGATTATCGACGATGGGCAAATGCGAATCGAGCAAGCCGACGATCTGTGGGGCATGCCGATCGGGGCCGCGGCAAATCAACTGACCGAGCGACTTGGCCCGAGCTATCACACCGCGGTGATCGGTCCCGCTGGCGAACGGCTGGTTCGATTTGCCACCATCAGCCACGAACGCCGGCACGCCGGCCGCGGCGGGCTCGGAACGGTGATGGGATCGAAGCGTATCAAGGCCATTGCGGTTCGTGGGAACCAACTCGTGAAAGTTGCTGATCCAAGCGGCCTCGTGGCGGCCGCCAAAGATCTGTCGCGCCGTTCGTTCGGCCCGGCCACCGCCAAGTATCGGGAACTCGGCACCGTCGCCAATCTGCTCACCTTCAATCGCTTGAACGCCCTGCCGACGAGAAACTTTCAGCACGGCCAATTCGACGACGCCAACAATCTTTCCGGCGAGAGTTTGAACGAAGCCCGCCGCGTGGCTCGTTCCTCCTGTGCGGCCTGTACCATCGGTTGCGAACACATCTACGCCGCGCCGAACGGGCCGGTTCGGCTCGAATACGAAAGCCTCTTCGCGCTCGGCCCATTGTGCGGCATCGGCGACCGCGACGTGGTCTTGGAAGCCGCCCGTCGCTGCGACGACCTCGGCCTCGACACAATTTCCACCGGCGCGACCATCGCCTTCGCCTTGGAATGCGCCGAACGCGGGTTGATCAAGGAAGACGGGCTGCGCTTTGGGAACGGCGAGAAGCTGCTGGAAATGCTCGATCGGATTGCCCGTCGCGACGGGCTCGGCGACCTGTTGGCCGAAGGCTCGCGTCGCGCCGCAAACTCGATCGGTGGCGACGCGCCCAATTTCGCTCCGCATGTAAAGGGCCTGGAGATTCCCGGCTACGAACCGCGAGCATTGCAAACGATGGCGCTCGGTTTTGCCGTCGGCTCACGCGGCGCAGATCACAACCGCAGCGGCGCTTACGAAGCCGACTTTTCCAGCAAGACCGATCGCCTGCACGGCGACGCGAACTCCGCCCATTTCGCGATTGAATCCGAAGACAAAGCCGCGTTGATCGATTCGCTGA
>JBGQCZ010000735.1:0-3215 GCA_041495645.1 Gemmataceae bacterium
AGATATCGGCGATGATCCTGCGGGCGCTCAAGGACCGGGCCAGCCGGGAGCTTGGCGTCGAAGTGAAGAAGGCGGTCGTCACGGTGCCGGCATTTTTCAACGATTCGCAGCGGCAGGCGACCAAGGAAGCGGGGGCGATCGCCGGGCTGGAGATCGTGCGCATTCTCAACGAACCGACCGCCGCCTCGCTTTGCTACGACCCCAGCCACGCAGATTTGCGCCGGGTCCTCGTCTACGACTTGGGCGGCGGCACGTTTGACGTGTCGATCGTGCAGTCGCAAGAGGGCGTGGTCGAAGTGTTGGCCAGTCACGGCGACACGCACCTGGGCGGCGACGATTTCGACGATGCCCTGCTCGTACACGTGGCCGACCAGTTCCAGCAGCAACACGGGATCGATCTTCGAGCCAATATCGTCAGCAAGGCCCGGTTGTTGCGGGCCGTCGAGGAGGCGAAGAAACAGCTTTCGTTCCACCCGTTCACGCGCTTCGAGGAAGAATTCATCGCCGAGAAGGACGGCGTTTCGCTGCATCTGACCGCTGAAATCGAGCGCGAAAAGTACGAGGAATTGATTCGCCCGTGGATCGACCGCACGATGGATTGCGTACAGCGAGCGCTGACCGACGCCAAGCTGACCGCCCGCCAGATCGACAAAGTCGTGCTCGTGGGCGGCAGTACGCGCACGCCGATGGTGACGCGGATGCTGGAAGAACGGCTCGGCCAACCAGCCCATTGCGAGGTGAATCCGGACCTGGTGGTGGCGATGGGCGCGGCGATTCAGGCCGGGCTCATTGCCGGAACCGAGGTCGGCGCCGTGCTCGTCGATATTACCCCGCACTCGCTTGGCATCCGCTGTCTGGATTTTTCGCAGATGGAGGGGCCCTTCGGCTCGCCCTTCAATCACAAGTTCGCTCCGATCCTTCGCCGCAACGCCGCCCTGCCGGCCAGCCGTAGCGAGGCGTTCGAGACCGTCGTCGACCGCCAGCCGTCGGTGAAGATCGACGTTTACCAGGGCGAACACGACGACGTTCGCCGCAACCATTTGGTCGGCAACTTCAGCATCGACGGGCTGGCCACGGTGCCGGCCGGAAACCAACTGGTCGTGCAACTCGATCTCGACTTGAACGGCATGCTCCGCGTTTCGGCCCGCGAAAAAGCCACTGGTTTGCAGAAACAAATCACGATTCAAAACGCCCTGGCGAAGATCGAAGGCGAGACCCAAGCCGCCCGTGAGCGCCTCGATCGACTTTTCGCCCCGCCCGGCGACGGCGTGAGCATCGATTCGTTTCTCGGCAACGGATATTCTGACGGCGATGTGTTGGACGATGAAAACGAATCGTTCGACGAGCCGCTCATGCCCGAACTGACCCCGGCCCCGCGCGAAGGCCAACGCGAAACGGTTCAGGCCCGCGCTTTGATTGAAAAGGCCGAGCGCATCCGCGAAAAGGCTTCGCCCGAGGACCAGATCGAACTCGACAAGCTCATGGAAAAGGTCCGCGTCAACTTGACCGACCGCAAATGGGATCCGCTCAACGACGCCTGCAACGAACTTACCGACGTGCTGTTTTACCTGGAGGATGTTTGAGGCTGTGGGGCAGGTTGCCAACCTGCCGATTCCCCGCGGCGGCAGGTTGGCAACCTGCCCCACACGCATATCGCCAAACTCAAGCACTACCAAATACTGGCGTGATCGTTCGGATTTGGGTAGAATCTTTTTGATCCCGAACCGAATCATTGCGAGCCGCACATGAGCCTTCAATTTCACGTGGTCGCCGGGCCGGACGCCGGCCGCACCCATACCGTTCAAGCCGGCAACGAGATGATCGTCGGCCGCGGCAATCATGCCTACTACCGCGTGAATGATCCGCGCGCGTCGCGTTCGCATTGCCAAATCCTGCTCGAAGGCGATCAGGTCACGGTTGTTTGTCTGGGCGGATCCGGCGGCACACGCATCAACGGCAAACCGGTACAGAAACAACAGATCCTGCAACTCGGCGACGTGCTTCAGGTCGGCGATACCCAACTGCGCTTGCAAATGGGCGACTTTCCGCTGGAAGACGCCATGGCGGCCATGCGGACCGCGAATCCGGAGGCCAAGCCCGCTCCCGACCCGGACAGACTTGAAACGCTCAGCGGCACCAAATTGGCGCGCTTTGATATTGGTCCCGTGATTGGCCGCGGCACCACCGCCATGGTCTTCTGCGCCAACGACACCGACGACGACCGACCCGTCGCCCTGAAGGTCTTGTTGCCCGAGTTCTCGAAGAATGAGGAAGACTTGCAGCGCTTCGTCCGCGCCATGAAAACCATGATGCCCTTGAACCATCCGAATCTGGTTCGCCTCCGCGGCGCGGGAAAGACCGGACCGTATTGCTGGGTGGCGATGGATTACATCGCCGGCGAAAACCTGATGCAGGTGATCGAACGCACGGGCGTGGTTGGGATGCTCGATTGGAAAAGCGCCTTCAAAATCGCCGTCCAGGTGGGCCGCGCGCTGGCCTACGCTCACAGCCAGCAAATCATCCATCGCAACGTGACTCCGACCAACATTCTCCGCGACGCGACGACCAAGGACGTGAAGCTCGGCGACCTGATGTTGTCGAAGGCGCTGGAAGGGAACATGGCCCAGCAAATCACTCGCCCCGGCGAACTCGTCGGCGACGTGGCCTACATGTCCCCCGAACGCACCCGCGGCCTCACCGACATCGATCACCGCTCCGATCTCTACGGCCTCGGCGCCACGCTCTACGCCTTGCTCACCGGCCATGCGCCATTCGAAGGCGCCAATCTGGTCGAAAAGATCACCAAGATCCGCCAGGAAGCGCCCGTCAAACCGTCGAAATACCAACTCGCGATCCCGCACCCGTTCGAACAAATCATCATGAAGCTGCTGGAAAAGCGCCCCGAAGACCGCTTCGCGACGGCCGAGGATCTGCTCCGCGATTTGGAGCGTTTCGGCAAGGTCCAGGGCATTACCGTTTGACGAAGCGAAGTCCGCGGCCTGACCCTCGTCGGCTCCATCGGCTTCCCGAAGAAGAAGGACTGAGTCCGGTCCAACCCCGAACCAAACTAAATCCAACTTTCGGCCCTGTGCGCGGATTTCGTTTTCTGAACGCATCTCCTTGCCGCGACCCGACTTCCCGCCCGCCCCCGATGCCCTCAAAAACTTTGTGGAGAAAGTGGTTGAGTGGTGCGTTGGGTTGGCAGTTGAGTGGTG
>JBGQCZ010000736.1:0-3207 GCA_041495645.1 Gemmataceae bacterium
CAGCGCGGGGCGAACCGAGCCAAATACGAAATACGGGGCCAGCGGTATCAGACCGCCAGCTACATAAGAGAAGGCGATGGTGAACGCGCTGTTTCGGGCCCTGCGCGGGTCGGGCGCTTCCATACCGAGTTCGAATTTCATCATGAAATCCACCCAGCGCTTGCGGTCCGAACGGATTGCCTTTACCACTTCGGTCACCGTTTCGTCGGGAAGGCCGAAGTCGCGGAAAACCTTGGCGACTTCGGCGGCTTCGGTTTCGGGCACCTCGCGCGTTTCGCGTTCTTCGCGGGTCTGCTCCGTCGCGAAATGCTCGGCGTCGGTTCGCGCGGCCAGATAACCGCCCAGGCCCATCGCGATAGCGCCCGCCGCGACTTCGGCGAGCCCGGCGGTGATGACGAGCGCCGTCGAATCCACCGCGCCCGACAATCCGGCGGCAAGAGCGAAAGGCACTGTCAGCCCGTCCGACATGCCGATGACAATGTCGCGCACCGTCTCCGAAGCGCTGAAGTGCTTTTCGACGTGAATGGTCTGCGGCATTTCATACTCCAGTGCGCAGGGGGGTGCGGCTGACAAGCGGCGACGACTTGAGCATCTGACTGCGGAAGCCGGAACCGCGGAAAAAAAGAGGTCAAGACGACAGAGTGCAAAGTGACACCATTAAACCGCAGATTGCGCAGATTTATAGCAACCGAATGATTTGTTCGCGCCGTGCAAAGATTTTGCGGCGAACCGGCAGCTTACGCAACCGGTCGTCGAGGTTGCCTGCTTGGTTACGGTTCCGCCGCGCTAGGCAATCTGCATAGCAACCGATTGATTTCTTCGCGCCTTGCAAAGATTTCTCCGGCGAACCGGCAGCTTACGCAGCCGGTTCGCCCGGGGTTTCGGTGGTTGCGGCTGTGCCGCGCTATGCAATCTGCGCAATCTGCGGACAAATGTTTTACTTTCTCACTCTCAAACCAGTTCCCGCATCGCTGGTTGTTCCGTCAAATGTTGCGGGCGGCCGGAGGGGTCGGTGACGAAGTTGGTCATCGGGTCCAGGCCGAGGTTGTGGAAGATGGTGGCCGCGATTTCGTTAAACGTCACCGGGCGTGCCGTCGCGAATTCGCCCAAGCGATTCGTCGCGCCGATCACCTGGCCCGTTCGCATGCCGCCGCCAGCCAATAGCGCACAACTCACTTGCGGCCAGTGATCGCGGCCGGCTTCCTTGTTGATCCGCGGCGTGCGGCCGAATTCGCCCCACACCACGACTGTCACGTCGTTGAGCATTCCGCGTGCGTCCAAATCTTCGATCAAAGCGGTGAAGCCCTGGTCGAGTTTCGAGCCGTGATCGCGGACGAGGTCAAAGTTCTTGCCGTGGCTGTCCCAACGGCCGTAGCTGAGCGTGACGCAACGCACGCCGGCCTCGACGAGCCGTCGCGCTATGAGCAACTGGTCGTTGACGGTCGGAGCGCCGTCGTACTGGAACTTGTACGGCTTGCCGTCGCCGTAACGGGCGCGGACCTTTTCGCTTTCCTTCGACAGATCGAGCGCGTCCAGCAATCGGCTGGAAGTGAGCACATTCAAAGCCCGCTCGGTGGCCGCGTCCATGCCTTTGATGTTGCCGCTGTTGTCGATGTCGCGGCGCAGGTTATCGAAGCTGGTGAGGAGCTTTTTGCGGTTGCCCA
The DNA here is from genome assembly GCA_041495645.1 of Gemmataceae bacterium. Classification (GTDB taxonomy): domain Bacteria; phylum Planctomycetota; class Planctomycetia; order Gemmatales; family Gemmataceae; genus JBGQCZ01. The sequence continues at coordinate 1,665 of JBGQCZ010000736.1, forward strand.
GCTGGTCGCGGTTCAAACCGTTCAATTTCATGTTGGCGATGCCTTCGCCGTCCGGCTTGAAGGGACCATAAGACGGGCCGAGGAAGCCGGTGACGCCCGGATCGCTCCAGGGGCGGTGCTGAGTCGGAGCGGCGAGGCCGACGAACGGCGGGACCGACGGATCGACCGGCCCTTGCATCTTTGACACGACGGCGCCAATGCTCGGCCGGCCGTTCATCGCGCGCAGCGAATCTTGCGGCCAACCCGAATTACACTGAATCGCATCGTGCCCGCCACGAGCGCCGACCACCGAGCGGACAAATACGCACTTGTCGGCGATGCCGGCGATCTTCGGGAACGTTTCACCGATTTGGATGCCGGGGACTTTCGTCGCGATCGGGCTGAATTCGCCGCGAATCTCTTTGGGGGCTTCGGTCTTGATGTCCCACATGTCCTGATGCGGCGGACCACCGCCCAGAAAGATATTGATGACGGCCTTATGCGAATGCGAGCGGCCGGAGATGGTTTCAGCGCGGGCGATGTCGGCGAGGTTCAGGTGATAAGCGCCAAAAGCGAAGGCGCCGATCTTCATGAACGACCGACGCGAGACGCCATCGCAAAACCGCTGCGGACGGCCGAGAATGGTCAACATCAAATAACCCTTTCAGACAAGGGCGGGTGCCGGGCGGGGAAGCCCAGCGGCGGGATCAATAAGGGAGTATCGGCTCCCCACTTCTACTACATCAGGCTAATTTGCCGGGGGCCCTAAGTCAAGCGCAAGACTATGAAGAATCCGGGTCTGGCATCTGCAACCGCTGACGCAACAATGAATAACGCCGCGCCGTGTCCTGCCGCTGCACCGCCAGCGCCAAGGCTTTTCGGCTCCCAACGAGGGCCACCAGTTTCTTGCCTCGTGTGATTCCCGTGTAGAGCAAATTGCGCTGCAACATCACGAAGTGCTGCGTGTGCAACGGGATGATCACCGCCGGGTACTCGTTGCCTTGCGATTTGTGGATGGTCGTCGCATAGGCCAATTGCAATTCGTCGAGTTCGTTGAATTCGTACTGCACCTCGCGGCCGTCGTAATTGACGCGCAATTCTTGTTCGGCCAAATCCACCGATGCGATCCTGCCAATGTCGCCGTTGTAAACTTCCTTGGTGTAGTTGTTCCGCGTCTGCATGACCTTGTCGCCGGTGCGGAAACTAATGCCAAAGCGTTGCACTTCCTTCTTGGCGGCGTCCGGCGGGTTGAGAATCTCCTGCATCTTCTGATTGAGGTTGGTCACGCCGAGATCGGTGCGATTCATCGGCGAGAGAACCTGCACATCTCGAAGCGGATCGAGCTTGAAGCGTTGCGGAATCCGTTCGCGGACCATCGCGATCACGCGCTCCAGGATCGTCTCCGGTTCGTTCGCCTCGATGAAGAAAAAATCGCCGTCGGGTGTCGGAGCGGACTCGGGCATTTCTCCGTGATTCACCGCATGGGCCGCCCGCACGATCCAACTTTGCTCCGCCTGCCGGAAAATCTCAGTCAGCCGCACCACCGGCACCGCACCCGACTCGA
>JBGQCZ010000737.1:0-3205 GCA_041495645.1 Gemmataceae bacterium
GCAGGCTTTAGCCTGCGCGGGCCCGAGCAGGCTTTAGCCTGCGGCTACGTTCGCCTACCCTCCCACCGGCACCGTCGGCTTGCCGCCGCCTTCCCAGACCCAGCCGTACTGCGTATTGCTGGGCGAAGGATCGCGCTGATAGCGTTCCTTGATCTTCGTCAGTTTGTCTGTCTTGATGGCCTTTCGTGCCTCCGCCACATCGACGCCAAAGATCTTGGCAGCATTCAGACCCAGGATCTGGTCCTTGATCTTGTCGGTCAGCTCCGGGTACTTGAACTTGTCCATCAGCTTCTCGGGCATCGTGAGTTTGCGCAAGCGCACGATTTGGCTTTGCGGGCTGCCGTTCCAAATGCTGTCGGTGCCCCAAAGGATGTGGTCGGCCCCAGCGGTCTGAATCATTTGGCCGAGCATGTGGCAACACTTCTCGGGACTGGCCTTCGAGATTTGTTCGAAGGTGCTGCCCAATTCGAAGTAGATGTTCTTGATGCCCGGGTTCTTTTTCAGGATGCGGAAAATGTCGCTGATCCACGGAATTTCTTGCGGGTCGTCCGTCTTGGGATCGACGACTTTTTCGCCGCGCCCGGACGCGAGCCATAAACTGCCGCGGTAACCGGAATGGTACACAATGAAGTTCAAATCGGGCCAATCCTTGGCGGCCTTTTCGAGGTCTCTCGGCGTGCAAGCCTTTTCGTTGAACGCGCCCAGCGGCAGTCCTTTGTGGACACAGAGGTTCTTCACGCCCAGTTTCTTGGTCCGCTCCCAGAATGGGTAAGCGACCTTTTCATCGTCCATGAACCAGGCCTTTTCACCGAGTTCCGCGCCGGTGTACATCTTCCAAGCGTCGATCTTCAGTTCCTTGACCTGCCGTTCCATTTCCTCGAGTTCTTTCTTGCCGAGGTTGGGCCGCAGCAAACCGTGGGACAACACTCGCCGGCTTCCCGCCAGGTCATTCACGAATTTCCGCGTCGCCACCATCTGGTCGGGAGGCAACGGGTTCTTGTCCCACTCGCGGCTCGGGACGCCGCTGATCACCGCCATCACCGTATCGCTGTCGCCGAACAACTCCTTGACGTAATGCGCTCGATTCAATTGATCGAGCGTGTCTTTCACGTCCTTGCCGCGACGCAGCAGGCGGAAGAAATTGGTGATGGCTCTCCCATCCGGGCTGTCGTCGTACCATTGCCGCGATACGTCCACATGATGCGTTTGAATGTCGAAAATGAACTGGTCCTTGGGCCAGCGTTCCTCAAATGCCTTGGCGTCCTTGGTTTCGTCGGCGCGCACGCTGTAGTACGGGCCAAACACTTCGTTGAGCGCCAACAACGACGCCGCCATGCCGCAAGCGCTGCCGAGAAACGAGCGGCGATCGACGCCGAGTTTGCGAGAATTCCGCTCGGCAATGTCTTCCAGTCGCGCCTCGACCGCCTTCAGCTCCGGCGATTGCGGCGGCGGGATGAATTCTTCGTTGGAGATGATGCGGGTGGGGATGGGTGGGCGAAAATCATTTCCAGCGTCGAGTTCGCATTTGCGGATCCACATGATGCAACTCCAAGAGAGGTGAGAAGTCGCTGTGATTTCCCGGGTGGTGCATCAGTTTGTAGTGACCCGCTTTAGCGGGTTCGGAAAACACCGCCTAAAGGCGGTCACTACAAACCAAACTCAGACACTACGATTACCCGAGCCGCCCGCAAGCGGTTTCAATGATGCCCGTGACCGTGATCGTGCGTGTGGCTATGATCGTGTGAATGGTCGTGCCCGTGGCCATGCGCCGCGGGCTCCACAGCAATTTCCGCCGGGGTCCACGCGTATCGTTCTTGAATCCACCCCGCAAATAGACCCAAACCCGCCAACAGACTCAGCGCCAGAAACTGCCAAGCGAAATTGAAGGGGGCGAGATATTTGTTCCCCGGCCAAATCTGCGACCAAATTACGGCCACAAAAACCATGACCAAAATCGCCGGCGCCCAAGCGCCTTCCGCCAGTGCGGGCCGCAACTTCTTCCAGTTGATCGCCCACAAACAATACGCGAACCACAGTGCATAAGGCCCCGCTACCATCATGATCGACAGCAAAAACTCGAGCGGGACCTCCAAGACCAACCAGACCTGCTGCAACCATTCATAGAATTCCGCCACGGTCTACTCCTCGGCGTGTTGCGATTGAGTCCTTGGCACGATAGCCCCGCGTCGAAAGGTCGGCAAGCCGTTCGGAGGTTTACATGCCTTTGTTCGGGTCGCATCTATCGGTTGCCGGCGGGTTGCATCTTGCACCGCTCAAGGCTCGCGAATACGGCTTCGAATCGGTGCAGTTGTTTACAAAAGCCCCGAGCCAATGGGCGGCGAAGCCGATTTCGGACGAGGACGCTGCCCTGTTTCGCCGCACGATGCGCCAATCCAAACTCAAGAAACCGACCGTCCACGATTCATATCTCATCAACCTTGCTTCGCCCGATGAAGCGCTGTGGCGTCGATCCATCGAGGCGTTTGTCGATGAAGTCCAACGCGCCGACAAGATCGGCGCCGCTTATCTTGTCACGCATCCCGGAGCACATCTCGATTCGGGCGAAGATACAGGACTTGCGAAAGTGGCCAACGCATTGGACGAGGTGCAGCATCGCTGCCCTGGCGTGAAAGTGCAAATCCTGCTTGAAATCACGGCCGGACAAGGCAGTTCGCTCGGCCACCGCTTCGAGCATCTGGCGCGGATTCTCGAGTTGGTTGCGGAACCGAAGCGCATCGGCGTTTGCTTCGACACCTGCCACGCGTTCGCCTCCGGGTACGCACTTGCACCGGAGAGCGAATATCACGCTACCATGCGCAAATTCGATCGCCTCATTGGTGTTTCGCGCATCAAAGTTTTTCATCTCAATGACAGCAAGAAAGAACGTGGCAGCCGCGTGGACCGCCACGAACACATCGGCCGTGGCTGTCTCGGATTGGAACCATTCCGCCTTGTCGTTAACGATTCGCGTTTCCGCAACCGCCCCATGATCCTTGAAACCGCCAAGGAAGTAATTCCCGACCTAGGCGATATGGATGCCGTCAATTTGGGGATTCTGCGCGGATTAATTACGAAGTGATATGGCTCTAAATCGTCACTTTCTGGGAGGTCCGTGTGGCCGCGTCATGTTAAATAACTTATTGCAAATCAATAAGTTACGACTGGACTCGATCGCGCACATGACAAACTTCGCGCGCATCAATAC
>JBGQCZ010000738.1:0-3199 GCA_041495645.1 Gemmataceae bacterium
CCCCATTGCGGTGGGTGTCGCACGGGTGGCCCCGCGCGCCAACGCCCCCTCGACCACCCTACAAAATCAACGTTTGGTCTGAAACTCGGTGGAATTCAACAGAGCCCAAAGCAAATCTTCGTACGCCTCGGAGCGCTTGCTTACTTTCTTCACGTACCCCAACGACTTGCTGCGTTCGCGATCCGTCGGCTTCCGGGCCAGCGTCCGCAGATAAACCATCTGAATCGCGTCTTCATCCTTGGGATAAGCCGACAAAATCCGGCCGAGCAGGTTCGTGCCTTCGGCGCGAATCTTGGCCTGAATCTGCGTGTTGTTCATCAGCATGAGCGCTTGCGGAATGCTGCTTTCCACTTCGTCAGGAGCCAGCGACGGATCGTAGCGGAATTCGTCCTTGAATTGCCCTTCGAGCGAGAAGCGCGCCGCGAACGGATTTCCGCCGCCCGGCATCGGCTGGCCCATCGATCCCAACACGGTGACGATCGACTGCCACAGCGCCTCCGCGCGCAGCCGCGTGGGGTAAATCCCCGCGAATTGCAGGTGCTGTTCGTATGATTCGCCCGGCCGAATTTGTCTCTGGTAGGTGTCGCTATTACACACCGTTCGCAGCAAGCCTTTCACATCAAAGCCATTGCCTTTGAACCCGGCCGACACGCGGGACAACACAGTCGGCATCACGGGCGTCTTGCCCGGCCCCATGTCGTCGATCGGTTGGCTGAAAGCTTGCCCCATCAGTTCGCCCCACATGCGGTTCACGAACGCGGCGGCGAAATAGTAGTTGTCTTTGGTGATCGCGTCGGCAAGCGATTGGCGACGTTCCGTGTCGTTGGTGCGGCTGCTCAATGTACGGCCGTCGAGGAACTTGGGCAACATGGTCTTGCTGTTGCGCGGATTGTCGCGGTCGGGCATTTTATGTTCGCCGAACGGCTTCGAGATCAATTCGATGCCGGTAACTTGCCGCTTCTCGTTGACCATCTCGAAGACGGGCCGTTCGCCCAGTTTCGCGAAATAACTAGCGAGTTCGTGGAATTGCTCCTGCTTCCAGCCGTCGAACGGATGATCGTGGCATTGAGCGCATTGGATCTGAATGCCGAGAAAGATGCGGGCCGTTTCGGCCGTACGGTCGTTGATGGCGTCGGTGCCCTGGTACGACAGCATGAACGAAGCCACGCCGTTCTTCGCGTCCGGCTCGACGGCCCGGCCGAGACGCACGGGTTGCGTTCCGGTGGCAGTGAGCATCTCGCGGGCCATCTTGTCCCACGGCTGGTTTTTCTTGAACTCCTCGGCCAGCCATGCCTCGAACGAAGGCGCGCCGGCCCGGCCGCGCATGTCGGTCACTTTCGACATGAACACATCGCGCCAATACCGCGACCAATGCTTGGCGTAATCCTCACTGTCGAGGAGCTTGTCAATCAACTTGGCCCGCTTGTTCGGGTCCTTGTCCGCGACGAATTCAGTTACGTCCGCCGGCAACGGCAAGCGCCCAGTAAGGTCAAGCATGACCCGGCGGACGAACTGTTCGTCCATGGTCTTGGGCGACGGCTTGATCTTGGCCGCTTCCTGTTCCTTGGCCACGAGCTGATCGATTTCGCCGGCTTTCAACGGCGACGTGGAAACGCCCTTCCATTCGTCGTTGGTAAGTTTTTGGTTCTTGTCCGACTTGGGTGGAGCGGCTAACGCGAACCCAGCCAGCAACAGCATGCTCGCGGCGGAAAGCAAACGGCTCATCGTGGGGACTCCTGAGACAGGGGAACCCGTGCGTGGATGTCGATTGGGCAATTATGCCATTAAACCCCGCTGACGGCGCGGGGGTTTCGCGGGAAGTGGAGGAAAACCTGATGGAGCCCTGCTAATCAGACGCATCAGCCACGGCGTGACTTTTTCCGCTTCGTGCCCCACCCCGCCGGCGGAGGAAAGCGCCCTAGCCGCTTTTCAAAGTACCTGATGGCGATCATGCGAGGTCGATTCAGTTGGAACGCGGCAACCGACGCTCGCCCCGCAAGAGTAATTCCAACAATTTGCTCCGCGTCGAATCTGAAATGCTCGCGCCAGTTCTGTTTCCTCGGATGAAAGAGCGGGACTATTTCCTTGCTCTGCGGATCTAGTGAATGAGTCTTCGAGCCCTTCCGAAGTGAACAAGAGACACAGGCATGGGCAAGATTCTCGGGTTTGGTGGGGCCGTCTTTGGATTGAGGAATGATATGATCGATGTGAAATGTAGCTTCTTGTCCTTCTTGGGAGAGACCGCAATAGTCGCAATGATTCAAGGCCCGAACGCGAACGAGTCTTGACAATTTCTCGGAATATCGCTCATCGTCGAGCGCGCTCCCGACGAGCCAACTCAACGCGCGCTCGGAGTAGAGACAGCCATTCAGCCAAATCCACGAGTTCTTCTGCTTCCGCACGCTCCGCGCTGCTCAAGTCGCCTTCTTTGTCCTGCTTGTCTAGCAACACTTGCAATCGATTATGCAATCCGACAGGAATTTTCATGATCGTCGCATCTTCCGGCAGCTTGAATGTTATTTGACGACCGGACATCGTTGACCTCCACTGGATATTCGCGGCCATTATATCGCCACCAACTCCAAACCGAAAGTCTGGCATCTTCTCATTGCAATTACCACAACCCGCTCACTCTTGCTCCACCAACCCAGCCAGCGCTTCGTGCAACGTCCCGACCGGCATTTCCTGCCCCGTCAGTCGCTTCACCTGGCAGCGCACCTGTTCGACCAACAATCCCGTTGGCGAGACGACTGCACAGCCTCGCAGCGCCGCTTCGCGCAGCAGTGTGGTTCCATTCGGAATATCAGTTAGGTCCATCACGGTCATGCCGGCTTTCAGGTAGCCGGGATGCAGCGCCCGCTTATCGTCGTCCGTTTCCGCTTCCGGACAGACGATCACCACGTCGTGCAGCGTCGAGTAGATCGCCTCGAATTGAATTTGCCGCCCGCCGAGCATGCGGCAGAATTTGGCGGCCTCATCGCGATTGTGGCTGACCAAGATCAGTTTCCCGCCGCGGTCCTTAATCGAGCGGGCCAAGCTTCGGGCCGTCGGCGTCAGGCCCACGAATAACACGATTGCACCTTCGAGCGTTTTTCCGGCCGCCTTCAGAGTCGCGTCGAGCGCCGAAATAGCGCCCGGTCCGAAAGTGTGCGCTCCCTGCCATTTCTTGGCTTCCGGCTGAACCAACAGATCCACCGCG
>JBGQCZ010000739.1:0-3189 GCA_041495645.1 Gemmataceae bacterium
CTCGAAACCTTCGACATGAAGCCCGACGCCCCACTGGAAATCCGGGGTGAGCTCAAACCCATTCCGTCGAGCTTGCCGGGACTGCCCGTTTGCGAATTGCTGCCGAACCTGTCGCGCCAGATGCACCTGACGACGGTCCTGCGCACCGTCACTCATCCGTACCCGATTCACGGCGTGGCCTATGCCACAACTGGGATACCACAGATCGATGTCGCGATGGAGTTGAGTCCGCGCGACGGAAGGCATTGGCCGTTCATCGGCAGCGTGGTCGATTATTTGGTGCGTCGGGAATCGAATGGGCGTCGCACGGAAGTTCCCACCAATATGGCCCTGCCCTTCCCGATGAGCACGCGGCGGACCGGCGAAGTCGCGCGGGCCGGCCCGTATGCGGCCTATCTGGGCAGCGCTTACAATCCGGTTTGGACCGAGTTCCGCGGCGAGGCCACGCGGCATATCGTCAAGACGCTGCAGGAACAAAAGCTCGACGTGGCGGAGCCGTATGTCGGCATTTCACCGCAAGCCCGCTTCGAACTGGCTTCGGGCACCGATCTGCCTGCCAATCTTTCGGTCGATCGGCTCAACACGCGAAAATCGTTGCTGCAGCAATTCGACGAATCGCGTCGCGATCTCGATGCCAGCGATTCGATCCGGGCCCACGACCGCTATCAACGCATGGCCTACGACTTGATCGGCTCGGAGAAAGTTCGTACGGCACTCGATGTGCAACGCGAACCGCGCTCGGTGCGCGAATCGTATGGCATGACGTTGTTTGGCCAGGCCTCGCTGGCCGCGCGGCGCTTGGTTGAAGCCGGCTCGAAGTTCGTCACGGTGTTCTGGGATGAGTATGGCCTCGCGGGTTCCGGCTGGGACACGCACTGGGAACATTACCCACGGATGAAGAACGAACTGTGCCCGGGCTTTGACATGGGCATGGCGGGATTGTTGCGCGATCTTGAATCTCGCGGGATGCTCGATGAAACTCTGGTCGTGTGCCTGAGCGAACACGGCCGCACTCCGAAAATCACTCCGCAAAAGGGCGGCGGGCGCGATCACTGGTCGCAATGCTATAGCGCCGTGCTGGCTGGCGGCGGCGTGAAGCACGGCATGGTCGTCGGCAAGTCCGACAAGATCGCGGGCGCCGTCGCCGAACGTCCTATTTCTCCGAAAGACATCTTGGCCACCATTTATCACTTGCTGGGCATTGACGCCGAAACCCTTCTCACCGACAAGATCGGCCGCCCGATGCCTCTGGTTCCCGATGCCTCCGTCATTCACGAAGCGCTCACTTAGCCCCCGGCTTGCCGGGGGTAACCTTGGAATAGTCCGTCGCAGAATGCACCTTCGTTGGCGTAACTCCAGAAATTCGAACGAAGGCACGACATGCACAGGCCCACCCTCGCAGTGCATCTGATTTGGACGACATACATGACTTGGCCACCCGGTGACCCGCGCGGCCACTGGGGGCCATTGTTTGACATGTATGGGCGCATACGGGAACGGGGCGGTCAGTTTCATTTCCCCGATCCTGAAACCCGCCGGCGAGCTGCAGAGCTTGCGAAAGAAGCGCCTAAGTTTCTTAATGCCTCTGAAGCCGGCATCGTAGGTGCAGCGATCGGCAAACTTGTGCGCATCACGCCAGAGGCCATCGAACGACCCGCGCCGCCTTTGGCTTGGGCCGCCGCCATCGAAACAAATCACGTGCATCTGTTGCTTGGACCGATCGAGGAAGACATCCAGAAGTGTGTAGGTCGGATCAAAGGGACGAGCAGCAGTGACGTACTCGACTTGGAAGAAAATCAAGACCGGAAGCGGGTTTGGACGTCGGGATACTGGAAGGTGTTCCTCTTTGATGAACTCGCGGTCGCAACGGTGAAAGAATATATTGGCGCTCACAATGTCCGCCGCGGCGCGCCATGCGAGCCGTATTCGTGGATTTCGCGCTGCCCCTACGCGAAGTAGCCCCCGGCTTGCCAAATAACCCCCGGCTTGGCACATAGCCCCCGGCTTGGCACATAGCCCCCGGCTTGCCGGGGGAAGGCTCATTTGTAAACGCGAGAAGCAATTCGCCGGCGACGAAGGAGCGAGGGACTATGCACGACGACGCTGAAACGAACACGGTTTCCCCCGGCAAGCCGGGGGCTAAATGAAGATTCTCTTGCCAATTGGCGACGGCACCGAAGTGCTGGACACGCTCTACCCGTTCTTCCGCCTTCCCGAGGATGGTTTTGAAGTCGTGGTCGCCGGGCCGCAAGCGCGGCACTACCACGGCGTGATGCATGAGATTCCGCCCAGCGAGAACATCCCCTGGGACATCACCCGCGAGCAGCCGGCTTACCACATCAAGGCAGCCCTTGCCTTTCGCGACGTACGGCCCGAAGAATATGCCGGGTTGTTCCTGAGCGGCGGGCGAGCGCCGGAGTATTTGCGCTACGATCAAGACCTGCTGCGCGTCACGCGGCATTTCTTCGCGGCGAAGAAACCGGTGGCGATTGTGTGCCACGGAGTGGAGATCGCGGCCGCGGCGGGAGTGCTGACGGGCCGGACGCTGACTAGCGTGGCGAAATGTGCCCTCGATATCACCTCGTTCGGCGGGAAGTACGTCGATCAGCCGTGCGTGGTTGATGGCAACCTCGTCAGCGGGCGAACCTGGCACGACAATACTCCGCTGTTGAAGCAGTTCATTCAATTGTTGAAGGTCGCGCGATGATGACCATGATGATGACCCAGTTCGGCATGAAGCCAAAGTCCACGGACGAAGAGTTCTTCCAAGACGCGCTGGACGAGTTCCCGGCCGATTCTGGTGCCCGGCTGCTCTTCGCCGAATGGCTTGCCGAGCGCGGCGATGAGCGAGCGCCTGGCGCGCGCTGGCTGGCCCAGGAATCGGCTCAACCGCAGGACTATCGCGGCAGCCGTACTTGGGATTGGAACGACGAACTGCACTTCTCGGAATTGGTTGGCGCGATTCCGCACGAGATGTTCGAGAGCCTCAAGGGTGGACGCCTTTCGCTGAGCTCGGGTTATCGCGAGTACTCGGACCGGCGCTCGGCGGAAGAGGCGTTTTGTCAGATATTCGAGCCGATCGAGAAGAACTGACGTCAACTGACGGCCATTTCGGTGGTGTGTCAGTTTGACGAGTTGTGGTGCAGGCGTCCTCGCCTGCACGTGCAGCCGAGACGGCTGCACCACAAC
>JBGQCZ010000740.1:0-3186 GCA_041495645.1 Gemmataceae bacterium
CGAAGCGGCCGGCGCGGCAGGAATGCTCATGGCATCCTCTCAGGGTTGCTTCGGCTCCGGGGTCTTCGAAGGCAGGACGGTGACGGGCGTACCTTCCGGCAGGGCATAACCATTCTCGACCGCCACAACGTCTCCTTCCTGCAGACCCTTGACGACCCGCACCCAGCCGTCGGCGCGAACCTCCACGCCGCCCTCCGGAGCCAGTTCGATCTCCGTCGGCGCGGCCTTGCCGTCCTTCACCAGCGTGACGATGTGGTGGCCTTCCTCGTTTACGGTGAAGGCAATCTCGGGGATGGCCAAGTCCTCGACCGCGGGGCCATAGACCTTGACGCGCACGGTCATTCCAACCCGCAGCAGACCCTTGGGGTTCGGCATGTGCAGTTTGACCGGCACGTCTCCCGTCGAAGCCTCGGTCTGTTGTCCGAGCCAGCCGGACTTCGCCTCAAACAGTTCGTCGGGAAACGAGGGGCAGCGGACCTCCGCTAGGGTCCGCCGGCCGTCGCCGCGGATTACCTGAAGCAGACCGCCGAGATACTGACCGGGCACGCGCGCCTGGACGACGACTTCCGAAGTGTCGATGATGGTGGCTAGAAGCGTGCCCACGTCGGCACGTTGACCCACTCGGGCCTTTAGCTCCACGACCTGGCCGGAAATCGGCGCGATTACGCGGCAAAATTCGAGCTGAAGTTTTGCGGCCGTCACCTCGACCTGGGCCTCGCGGCGCAGCTCCGCGCGCGGGCCTTTCTCCAAGAGATCGAGTTGGGCCTGGGCCGCGTCCATCTCCGCCTTCGCGATCTGCTCGTTACGCTGGTCTTCCAGGAATTGCACTTCCGGGACCAACTCCGGCGTCTTGGCCCGGACCTCTTGTGTCTTCTTGAGCCGGGCGGCCGCCAAGTCGTGGGCCGATTTCATCTTCGCCAGAGTTCCGCGGGCTTGCACCAGCTCCTCGGGCCGGGGTTTTGCCACCAGCCGGTCGAACGCGGCCTGCGCCCGGTCCAAATCCGTGCGCGCCTTGCGCTCGTCCAGTTGAAGGATGAGGTCGTTCTGGTGTATCTGCGTACCTTCGGAGGCCTCCAGCCGCTCGACCAGGCCCGATGCGGCGGCGGTTACCGTGGCCAGACGTTTCGGGTCGGCCTGCACCAGGCCGACAACCTCAAACGACGGCCGCAATGTGCGCCTTTCAACTTTCGCGATGCGCACCGGCACCGCGGCTGAATCGGACTTTTCCGACGCGGAATGCTTCCGGCAGCCGGCCGTGGGGGCAACCGATGCGAGGGCCAAAACGCCGGCCGTTAACAGAACGACCGACCGGCGCACGCGGATGACAACGCGGGACATGGTGCGGTTCTCTCAGAAGCAAATCCGGTCAGCGCCGCAAGCCGGCTTCGTGCCGTTCGTAAAGGCCCATGGCCAAAGCGGGATCACCGACCGCTTGGGCCAGATCCGCTAGGGCCTGGGTATAAGTCAGCAACGCGTCCAGGTAACCGTCGCGGGCGCGAAGCACTTTGCGGCGAAGGTCCAGCACGCGCAGTACATCGACGCCGGGCTGGCCCTGAACGAGGAGGCGTTCCATGTCCTCCAAGCCCTTTTGAAGTTCCGGCAAGACTTTTGTCTGGTAGTCCTGCACCCAGTTTCGCGCCTCGATGACGCGAGCCGCCGCCGCCGCAACGTCCTGCCGGATCGAAACTTCGATTTCGCGGACCTGAAAAGCGGCTTGCTGCACCTCGGCCCTGCGCTGGATGATCTCGCCTTTTTTTCGATTGAGTGCCGGGATCGGGAAACCAACCTGCACTCCGACGAAATTCGTTCGGGTTTCATTGTATTCATAGGTGGGACCGACGTTTGGATTTCCAAATCGGTCCGCAACCTGGAGCCGGAGCCGGGCCTCGGCCTCGGCGACGGCGGCTTGATGGGCGAACAGGTCCGGGCGGTGGTTTCTGGCCGCCTCGATCAACGTGTCGACTTCGACAGTGGGGGCGGGCCGATCCATGGTCCCTTGCTGCTCGGCCGCGCCGTCCGTCGTTCCCAGCGCCCGGTAGAAGTCGCGTTTGGCCGCGAGCAGCGCCGAGCGGTTCTGACCGAGTTGCGACCGGACGTCGAGCGCCTCCGCCCGCGCCAGGATCAGGTCGGCTGAGCGCAGCGTGCCCCGGTCAACTTGTTGTTTGACCTGGTCCGCTGCTTTCTGGTTCAGTTTCAGGAACTCCTCATTCAAATCGAGCTTTGCCTGCCGGTACAGCAATGTGTCGAAGGCGCGCACCGTTTGGATCGCGAACGCAACCTCCTGTGCGGCAACCTCCCATTCGGTGCGGCCAACGGCGGCGAACGCCGCCTGTTGGCGGTATTGCCTCTGGCCGCGGACCTCGATTTCAAGCGTGAGCGTGTGCGAATTCGGAACTGAGTTGGTGACGGCGCCCGGAGTTCCGAACGCGCTTCGAACCGTGCTTTGAGCGACCGGGTTGTGCGGGTAGGTGCGAGCGATGACCAGCTCCGCCGCCGCGATGCCCCGCCGTTGGCGAATCGTGGCGAGTTGCGGGTTGTTCGCTAGGGCATAGCTCACTGCGGCTTCAAGCGTCAGCGCCTTACGAGAATCGGCCGTTTGCAATGGCTGAGCCGATCCGCGGCTCACCGACCCGAGGAAAACCGCGAGTACGCACAACGGCAGACGGGATCCGCATGTCATCGCCAGAATCTGCCTTGGCATTGCGGTCGCCTTCGTTGATCGCGGCGCGGGCGCATAGTGCATCAAAAGCGCCAGCAGCTCTGCCGGTAATGATGAAGTTATCGAACTAATTAGCTGCAGTTCTTCAGAAGGGGCAGGAATTCCAGCAGTATGAGCGTCGGGTCAATTGCCCGAATTGCGCCCGCTGCGTATTTGACCGCCTCGAGATGCCAGCAAGGACAGTCAGCCCGCAGCGCAAGCAAGATTTTCTCGCATCCCGTTCTTGCGCTGCGGGCTGTTTTTCAAGCTGCTTTCGAGTGGTGAACGGTTACCCATGCAAGACTGTATATACTGATGTATACATACATCGGTCGTATGGACCGGCCGCTTGTTGTGCGCGCAATTCCTAGGGTTCGATCATGTTCGAGTCATTTCAAATGTTGTCGATCGCGGCATGCAGCGGCGCGTTTGAGGCGAATGCAACAAATGTAACTATTTTATTTCGAGCATGTCGGGCGCGTGGGAAG
>JBGQCZ010000741.1:0-3185 GCA_041495645.1 Gemmataceae bacterium
AGTAATCCGCGATGCCGCCCGCGGCGTACAAATTGGCCTTCTCGCCCTTATCGTAATAGAGGGACGACTCGGAGACCTCGACGACCAGCAAAGCCGACGTGGGATGAACAGTATGCTTCCTTCTCGGCCCCGGGACGACGGCAAGATCGGGCATTGGATCAGTTGCCTGGCCCAAAACGAGCGCCATTTGCACACGTACCCAGAATTCGCTACCAAACGCATTGCGCAGTGCTTCTTCCGTCTCGCCGACACCGACCTCGTGTGGCGGATTGGGATTGGGCATGTCCAAAATCTCCCCCTCAACCAGGATCATGCGGCGATTCTCGAATTTCGGCAACCCGCAAAGGAGGTGAAATTCATCCAGCGTCCATCGCTTGCGCGGCGCGGAACCCTTCGGCTGCGGAACAGGCGCTGTCAGGATCGGCATTGATTTCTCCTTCTCGCCAATTATATCCGAGAACTGAGTCGAAATCACTTTTGTCCCGGCAACAGATTGCTCACCCTGCGTCCCCAAAACTGCCTTAATCCACATACAAAAATCCCGCCGAGTTCACCATTGCGTGACAGAACGTCGCCAGTGCTTTCAGATTCGCCGCTTCCTTGTCGGCCTTCTCCGATGCCGCCAGGTGCTTGCTCCATTGCTCGGTCAGCTTGTTCAACGACTTCAGCGCGATTTTTTCCTCCTCGTCGCTCGGCGGTCTACTCAACGCGATCAAGTAGATCAGTTCGATTTGCTTTATGGCGTCGTTTCCCACTTCGCGGATCACGCGTTGAGCGAATTGCTCGGCCAATTGCTGCACCATGCCGTTGTTCATCAGGTGCATCGCTTGCGGGGCGACCGTGGAATCCCGGCGTTCGAGGCAATTCGGGTTCATTTGCGGGAAGTCGAAGTTCTCCAAGTGTGTCGGCATCTGTTTCCGCATTTGCTTGACGTAAACGAGCCGCCGCCAGCCTTTCGCAGTAGCGTTCGGCGTGACCAGGCCATCGCCGCGAACTTGAACATTGTCCGCCGGGCCGAAGCGGGTTTCATCCAACTTGCCAGAAACAAGCAAGAGGGTGTCGTAAAGCGCTTCGGCATCCAAACGTACCAGCGGCATATGCGAATAGAGACTGTCGTTGTTGCGTGCCTGCGAACTCTGGCGATAGGTCGCGCTCGTCAGCATCAGCCGATGCATCGCCTTAATGCTCCAGCCTTGGCGAACGAACTCGCGGGCCAGCCAGTCGAGTAATTCGGGATGCGTGGGCATGGCGCCGGCCTTGCCGAGGTTACCGAGCGTGGCCACGAGGCCCATACCGAAATGCTGTTTCCAAAGCCGGTTGACTTGCACGCGGGCCGTCAGTGGATGATCCGGTTGAATGAGCCAGCGGGCGAATGCCAAGCGCCGCCCGGTCTTCTTCGCGCCCTGCCACGGCGGTTTGACCTCGAACGGTGTCTTTCCATCCGTCAGGACCGACGGCACACCTGGACCAACAAGCCGGCCGGAATTCAGCGGATCGCCGCGGCGATAGACATAAGTGGGCGAGGGTTCGCCGCGATCCCAGAGCGCCTGAATCTTTGGCTCAGGTAGCCGACTCGATTGCAGTGTTCGCACGCGCTTCTCGATCTCATCCGCTTCCTTTTTGAACGCCGGACTGGCTGCCGCCAAGTTGTTCCGTTCAAGATGCAAGAACACCGGCAAGCGTGCAATCAACGTATTTGCCTTGCGATCAAGTGCCGCTCGCAGTTCGTCGACTTCGCGTCGGATCTTCTCATTCTGGGCCTGCCAGTCCTTCCGTTCCGCCGTCGTAACGTACGACAGCAACCGCCCGCCCAGCACATCCTGGCTAACCGGGCCGAGTCCCGGCCTTACATCGGGTTTGAGCCAGTCGTATTCGTCGAGCGCGCCTTTGAATATGTCCACAAGCCGGTAGTAATCGCGCTGCGGCAGCGGATCGAACTTGTGGTTATGGCAACGGGCGCATTTCAAGGTCAGGCCCATGACTGCGGAGCCGAGCACGTCAATCTCGTCGGCCACCACTTCGAGGCGATCGGGCACGAAGCCGGTGATGTTCGCCCAGGTGGCGTCGGGCGCCATTTTTAAGAAGCCGGTCGCCACAAGATTGTCGTAGAGCTCGGGTGTAATCTCCGTTGCCTTTTCATAATCGGCCAGTTCGTCGCCAGCGATCTGTTGGAGCAAGAAGCGGTCGTACGGTTTATCGGAATTGAACGCGCGAATGATGTAATCGCGGTAGCGCCAGGCATTGGGCCGCGGCAAATCCTGTTCGCGTTTGCCTTCCGAGTCCGCATAGCCGGCCAGGTCGAGCCAAAAGCGGCCCCAGCGCTCGCCGTAACGCGGCGAGGCGAGCAGGCGGTCGATTAATCGTTCATACGCGTCGGGCGATTGATCGGCGAGGAACGCCTTGATCTCGGCTGGCTCGGGCGGCAGACCCGTTAAGTCGTAGCAGACTTTCCGCAACAACAAGACTTTGTCCGCTTCCGGCGGCAGCGTGAGTCCCTTTTGCTCCAGCTTTTGGAGGACAAAGGCGTCGATCGGATTGCGAATTCTTTCGGTGTTCCGCACCACTGGAATTCGAACCGGTTGCGGAGCCTTGAACGCCCAGAAATCGCGGTCCTTGTCGCTGACGAGCGGATCGGGCTTTGTGGAAGCGACATCGGGTTCGATCGCGACTTCCGCCGCACCCGCCGCGATCCACTTTGCCAGAACGTCGATTTCATTCTGTTCGATTGGCTTGACGCTGACTTCGACCAAGCGCTCGCGCGGCGGCATCAAACCCGCTCGCACCTTCTTGATAAGTAGGCTTTCATCGGGTTTGCCCGGCACGATCGCCGGCCCGGATTTGCCGCCGCGGAGCATCGTTGCCTTGCTGCGCAAATCCAGGTTTGCTTCCTTGCGATGCGCTCCGTGACAAACCGTGCAGCGCCGCAGAACGATTGGAATGACGTCGTGTTGGGTCACGACCGTTGAGATGTAGTTTTTATCTTTGTCATCGGCGAACAGCGAACCGGGCCCGGCGAATGCCAGTGCGAGGGAAAAGATCAGGATTCCAAAATAGCCTCGTCGCATCGCGATCTCACGGGAAAATTTCTCGGACCCAAGTCCAAATTCACTCGCATCAGTCACCAAGTGCAAACGGCTTGCCCAACAATTCCTTCCATTGCTTCTTTTGCGTCTCGTCTAGGATCG
>JBGQCZ010000742.1:0-3173 GCA_041495645.1 Gemmataceae bacterium
GGCCATACCCTGATTGGTTTCTTCAACACCGACACCGTCAACGAATGGCGCACGCCGAATTGCATTGCCATTCGCCTGCTAGGCCGGGGCGACGTTTTCTATGCCTTTGTCGAATATGCGACGAGCCGTTGGCGTGCCGGCGGGGATACTCCCGGCGGGTTCGCGAAGGTGCGCGACGCAGCGAGCGGCAAATTCAACCTTCGCGGTTTCAAGACCGGCGTCGTGCACGAGTGGTCGATTCGCTACGACCCGATGGGAAACAAAGGCGGCGGCAGCATTACCGTGACTCTTGGCGGCGAGACGGCCGTGTGTCATCTCGCCGAGGGACACAAGGCGGATGGGGCGACCTTCAACCGCTTTGGTTTGCTCCCGGTGCTCAAGAGCGCGAGCGGGGGCGGCGAAATCTGGATGGACGATGTGTCGATCGACGGCAAGGCCGATGACTTTGCTCGCGACCCGCAATGGGAGGGAGTCGGCAATCGGCGGACGTATGAATCGACGAACGTGCGCCCGCGATTCGACTTCGGCTATAGCGCGACGAACCATGCCGGCGGTCAGACCGCGGGCGAATTGGGCGGGTTAGTTTTTCGCGGCGACTGCCGCTACCCCGCGCGGTTGGCCGCGTACGGCGACCGGCTGAAGACGCTGTCGCTGGAAAAACCGCTAAAGGCATCGGGCAAGATCAGCCTGCGGCGGGCCGTGAGCGATAGCACGGTGCTCTTGGGTTTCTATCACTCGAAAGACAGCCTTGAAGTCAATCCCTCGCAGGCATCGGGCATTCCGCGCAGTTTTCTCGGCCTCGCGGTGGAGGGTCCCAGCCGCGAAGGGTTCTTTGTTTACCCGATGTATCGCGTCAAGGGCGATGGGCAGGGGCATGCGACCGGCCCGAAGCGGCCGCACATACTTCCGGATGGCAAAACGCACGATTGGTCGCTCGAATACGACCCGGCGGCGGCAGATGGGCGTGGCCGAATCGTGGTAGCTCTGGATGGCAATTCGAGCAGCGTGGATCTCGGCGCCGGCCACCGCGCAACCGGAGCGCGATTCGACCGCTTCGGACTGGTCACTACCTGGATCGACGGCAACGGGCAAAGGGTGTATTTCGACGACCTGACCTACACTTTCGAGCAGTAGCCATCTTGACTTATGATCTGAAGAAACCGGGAAATGAGGAACCGGGAACCGAGAATGAAGAATGGCTTTCATTTTTCATTCTCGGTTCTCGGTTCCTCATTTCCCGGTTCTTTCGCAGTTCAGCTTGCCGGGGTTCGCATCGCAAGTTGAAAACTCTCGGCCACGAGAGACGGGCCACGAAAAGTTGCGGCCACAAAAATCAATCGCCGCAAACGATGTTGACGCTTCCTCTTGTCCCATGTCAATCAGCGCGTAGGATGACGTTTTGAACCGATTGTGTCGGCCGTAAGGCCTTTGCGCTCACGAGATACCTTCGATGTTGTTCGCGTTGATGACTTTGTTTGCGGGCGGCGATCCCGCGCCTGCCGCACCGCAGGGCGGGGCGCCGCCGCTTGCGAGCATGGTGCCCCTGTTGTTTATCGGCGTCGCCTTCATCCTCCTGTTTACGTTCACTTCGCGGCGGCAACGGAACCAGCAGCAAAACCTGCTGTCGGGACTCAAGCGCAACGACAAAGTCATTACCAACGGCGGGATCATCGGCGTGGTTGTCGATGTTCGCGAGAAGAAGGACGACGACATCAAGGAGGAAGAGCTGGTGATCCGCGTGGACGACAGCACCAATACCCGCATGCGCGTGCTGAGGAGCAGCATCGTGCGCGTGTTCTCCTCGCAGCCGTCTGCGGCTGATACCAAGAAATGACTTATTGCTCGCAGCTTTGCGCAAAGCCGCAAGCGGCTCGTTGAATCACTCCCGGCATGGCCGCCGGGACGGACCGAAATCGGAACCTTCCCATGCAACAACTTTTTTTCTGGCTGTGGATCTTGTTTGTCGTCGGCTCGGTGGCGACGATCCTGTACGGCATTTACCGCGACGTCAGCAGGCTGTATTGGAAAGTGGTGGTTTGCCTGTTTCCCATGCTGTTATCGGCGTTGGTGGTGGGCAAGGCGGTCTACCGCGGGCAGAGCGGGTTCAAGCTCGGCGTCGATCTGGTGGGCGGCACGATTCTCGTCTACGAACTCGACCCGGACAAGGAGCTAAAGGAAGGCTACAAACCCGAGCAATTGGCGGCGTCGTTGAAACGGCGGATCGATCCGAACGATTTGTATAACGTGACGATCCGGCCAGCAAGCAGCGGCAAGCGTATCGAGATCATTCTGCCGACGGGCGGGGCGCGCGAAGCGGAAAAGGCCGAGGAAGCTTGGAAGAGTGTGTTGGCCGAGGCGGAGGCGAAGTATCAGGCCGCGTTGGAAGGCCAAAATCTGACGGCCGGGCGAGGCCGCGTTGAGCGGCTGGTCGCGGAAATCGTGAACAGGAGCGAAGCGAATGAATGGGCCAAGTTGTTGAAAGCCTTGCCGGACAAGTTTCCGAAAATGAAGGACAACAAGGAAGCGAAGCTCGACGAAATCAAGATCGGCCGAGTTTCCGAGCTGGCGAGCGCGCTCGAGAAACACGCGGGGGGCAAGCGAGAAGAAATCGATGCGTTCATCAAGGAAAATTACAAGCCGTTGAGTGATGCCGAAGTGCTCACTTTCGTGAAAAGCCTGACCGGGTCCGACTCGCAGCGCCGCGATTTCACCACAGCCGAAATTGACGACATCAAGGACAAAATCAAGAAAGTGGGCAGCCTGGAATTCCGCTTGCTGGCGAATCAGGTAGACGACCGGGCGGCAATGGACGCAGTGCGGAAGTTCTACAACGAGCCGGCGAAGGGCGACGAATTCAAGACGGAATCGGAGCGGCTGGCGAAGTTGGGCCAACTGCCGCCATTGCCGGAGCCGGAAGACAAGCAAAACAAAACCTGGCCGACCACGCGCGACGACCTTGGCCCGTGTTCTTATTCGTGGGTAGAAATCGGCCGCCAGGAACGCCTGCTGTTGGGCCTCAACAATGACATGGAGGCGTCGGGAGGCGATCGCTGGACGCGAATGGCGGCCGCTCGGGCGAAGAATCAGGTCGAGTTGATGCCCGACAACCAAACCTTGATTTTCAGCCGCAAGTGCGAGAACCAGAAAATCCCCGATGCCGAGCGCGAGCAGAA
>JBGQCZ010000743.1:0-3166 GCA_041495645.1 Gemmataceae bacterium
AACGGGCGGCGGCCGATCGACGCGCTCGACTCGGTCTGGGTTGAGGAGTTGACCTGGATGGAAGTGCGCGACGCGCTCAAGGCCGGCAAGACCACGGTGATCGTGCCCACCGGCGGAGTCGAACAGAACGGCCCATACCTCGCCACCGGCAAACACAACTACATTCTCCGCGCCACCGCTGAGGCTATCGCCCGCAAACACGGCAAGGCCCTGGTCGCGCCCATTGTTGGCTTCGTGCCCGAAGGCGACATCGACCCGCCCACCTTGCACATGAAATATCCGGGCACGATCAGCCTGACCGAGGAGACGTATCAAAAGCTGCTATCGGAAATCTGCGATTGCTTCCGCGTGCACGGCTTCGAACACATCATCCTGATCGGCGACAGCGGCGGCAACCAGCGAGGGATGAAGGCCGTCGCCGCCCGGCTCAACGCCAAGTGGGCCGGCGGCAAGACACGCGTTTACTTCATCCGCGAATACTACAACTATCTCGGCGTTGATAATTGGCTCACTGCGCAGGGGATCAAGCAAGTCGATGAGGGCCTGCACGATGATTTCGCGATCACCGCCCAAATGATGGTGGTCGACCCGGCCACGGTGCGCATGAAGCAACGCCTCGCCGCCGGCAAGTTCCGTATCAACGGCATCGACCTCGCCCCCGCCGAGAAGACCATCGAATGGGGCAAGAGGATCGTCGATTACCGGGCCGAGGTCACGCTCAAGGCGATCCGCAAGGCGACCGGGAAGGAATAAGACGAGGAAAACGCGGCGATTGACATTTCAAACAGAATGGTGATAATCTAGTTTAATCAACCAGTTTGAGGAATTGAGATGACGAGTATTGGAACATTCGAAGCCAAGACGCACCTCACGCAGTTGCTTGGCCGCGTCGCCAAGGGAGAGAAGATCCTCATTACCAACCGTGGCCAACCCGTGGCGATGCTGGTCCCGCCAGAATCGGACGAACAACGAGATGTGGCGGGTACGGTCAGGGAAATGTTGCGCGTGCGCGACGAGCAGGGGCCGACACTCGGCAAGAACCTGACCATTCGTCAAATGATTGAAGAAGGGCGACGGTTCTAATGGCTCGCTCTCGCCCCAAGCCGGCGCCTAAAACGCGCTTCGTGCTCGATTGTTCGATCGTGCTGGCTTGGTACTTTGCCGATGAAGCTGACGACTACGCGGATTCCGTGGCCGCGGCAATGCCAAGCGCCTCCGCGATTGTGCCGTCCCTTTTTCACCTTGAACTTGCTAACATCCTGGTCGTAGGCGAACGCCGAAAACGCAGTACCGATGCACAGGCTACTGCGTTTCTAGCCCGCTTGGCTGGTTTGCCGATCGCCGTTGACGGCCAAACCGCTGTGCGGGCCTGGTCGGACATCATTGCCTTAGCCCGATCCCAGACTCTGTCCACATATGATGCCGCCTATCTGGAACTTGCCGTGAGAGAATCAACGCCGTTGGCCACGCTCGACGACAAGCTTGAAACCGCCGCCAAAACCATCGGCGTCCCGCTCTTCAAGCCATAGTCCAACCGCGATACTCGACACGGAAACAGCCGTCTGGACGACGCTATCTTGACCGCTCAGAGTATCTCGCGGTGCGCCTAAGGCGCTCCGACTTTATCAGCGGTCTGTGGATCTATTTTTCGCAGTGCGTCGTCAATCCACCAGCGGGAATTGTCTTGTGTACCTTTCAGAAGAACGAGCAAAGCTGGAACTGCCGGTTGTGCTTTCGGGCCAATCGCGCCGAGCGCGTCAACTGCGTAAAAAACCAGCCGATCATCTTTCGTGGCATCAATTAACGCGGCGACTGCCCCGCTTGCGTCCGGACCCAACTCCTTGAGTGCCTTGGCGGCCTCACTTCGTCTTGACGAATTGGGATCCTTCAGACCCTCAACGAGGACCGGTATTGCCAAGTCGATTTGGCGGTCGATCTTGTAGAGCGCGAGAGCGGACTTTACCGCCACATATTGGTCTTCGTCTTGAAGTGCGGCGCGAAGCGCAGGGATTGAGCTACGAGCGCCCGGTCCCATTCGGGCCAAACCCTCGGCAGCGCCAATTCGGACACAAACCTCTTGGTCCCGCAGCGCTTCGACCAAGGGTTTGATTGTATCGTCGCCGAGCGGCCTGATCGAACCAAGAGACAAGGCGGCATACATGCGAACCGATCTATCCGCATCCCGCGAAGATGCGAGAATGTCGGGCAACACTTCACGTGCTAGAGGGGCGATTGTGCTTAACGATTGGGCCGCATGTTGTCGAACAGTCTCGTCTTTATCGTGGAGTAATTCGGCCATTACAGGAATGGAGGCGGGATCCTCCGCTCCAATCAGAGGTTTTGCGGGCGCGGTGAGCAAAGAGCCGTCCGACCGCATTTGCTCGCGCCAGTAGCTTGCTGGGTGACCCTGGTAAGAGACTTGACTTCGCGCGGGCGCCCGTGACTCTTGGGGAATGTCATTCCGGTTCGATGAAAAAATGAAAATAATTAGACCACCGGCGCTCGTGCCCAAAAGAATCAACATTGCTAGTCGATTTTTTGTCATGATCGTATCCGGGGCTAAGACGTTCCCCCATTCTGGCGCTCGGTCAAAGTGAATGCAAGAGCTTGCTGCGCCGGCAAAGCGCCCTTCACCTCTGCGATAGACAAGAAAGGGAAAAAGTGTTCCTCTCGCGAAAGAGGGCATACCGGACCAAATGCCATCATGAAAACACGCGCAAACCGACATTGTGCGACGTATGATACATGCGTATAGTTAAATACTTTGACGCGATTCCGCGTACAGGGTTCGATCACGTTTCGCGCACATCTCTGCGAGAATCCCGCCATGACCACATTAGTTCTGAAATCTCTTGCAAGAAAAAGGGCACAAGCGCCGGCGGGGCATTGGTGGCTCACTCAGCTTTCCGGCGATGAGCCGAGCCAAACCGCAATCAACCCAACTCACTCCTCAACGCACCCCCCAACTCACTCCTCAACGCACCACCCAACTCACTCCTCAACGCACCACTCAGCTCACTCCTCAACGCACCACCCAACGCACCACTCAACCACTTTCTCCACAAAGTTTTTGAGGGCATCGGGGGCGGTCGGGAAGTCTGGTCGGGGCAAGGAGTTGCGTCCAGAAAACGAGATTTGCGCACAGAGTCAAAAGTTGGATTTAGTT
>JBGQCZ010000744.1:0-3161 GCA_041495645.1 Gemmataceae bacterium
CCTTCACGCTCACCGCGCAGGCGGCTCATTTCCGTCAATGCCACGCGGTCGGCTTGCGATTGCCAATCGGGAGACAGCGATTTCTTGGCGCCGGCGATGGCCTGCTCGCAGATTCGGCGCGTCGTTTCCTCGGTCTGCAACTTACCGTTGCGGTCGGCGAGCGTCTCGCGCAGGCGTGTGCTCGTTTCATTGAACTTGTCGCTCTCGGCTTGGGCCGCGTGTTCCTCCTGGCGCATGGCCAGCAATTGTTTGCCGAGAGACTCGTTCTCGGCCTTGAGCCGGGCGAAATCGCGGCGGATTGTCGTTGGATCGCCCGAGACGGTCGCGGTGAGATTGGCCATTGATTGCTGGGCAGCCTTGATCTGTGATTCCAAGCTATTGCGGCGAGTGATTGAGTCGCGGATCTGCTCCAGGTCCTTGCGGGCAGTGCTCAGTCCGCCCACTCGGCGACGGAAGTCCTCAATATTCGTTGACGCTGGAAATTCCGTTTTGGCCCAATCGGTCTTTGGCGAAACGGCCACTTGAACTCGAAACGGCTCGGCCATTTCGTCGTATTCGCGCCGGCAGTCTTTGGTCAGCCGTTCCGCCTCATTCAAACCTTGCTGCGATTGATTGTGGGCGTCCTTGTATTCATCCCGGGCGGAATGAATCTCTTTCTCGGTATTCTGGATTTGCTCGCCCAATTGCTTGTCGGCGTTCTGAGCGGTCTTTAATTCGGTCGCGACGGACTTGACGCGAGCCTCCGCAACGGTGCGGTTTTTCTTGCGCTCGGCTTTCTCTTCCTTGTAATGTTTAGGTGTCAATTCCTGGCCGCACGCGCGACAAGTTTTAGCCCCGTCGAGCCGGTCGAATTCCTCCAACAATTGCGATGCCTGTTGGAATAGGGTCCTTTCTTTGGCCGATTGCTCTTCAACGGCTTTCAACGCGGTTTTGGCCGCCTCGGCTTGCGGTTTGAGCGTTTCGAGCTTGGCTTTGATGGATTCGCCCTTGGCCTTTATCTCCGCTTCGGCCTTTTGCGCCTTTGCGACCCGTTGCTGTGCTTGCCGCAAGTCGTCGCGATGTTGATGCAGGCGGGTCAAGTGCGGAAGCGCTTGTTGCACGGCAGTATGTTCCTCAACGATTCGTTCGGTATCCGCCAAGCGCTGCGGCAAGTCGTCGGGAAACTTGGCCAGTTTGGCTTCGAGCTCGGTTAGTGCTTTGCGTTCGACGTCGACGCGTTCGATGCGCTCGACCTGAACCGACAGATCAGGCAGTTTCTTTGCGATCTCCTGTAGTTTCTTATCGTCCTCGGCGATTCGGTTTCGATGCGTCGTCGTCTTGTGCTTCGCCTGTTCGAAACCGTGCTCGGCCTCGTTCAACTGCGCTTCGAAGTCGCGGATAATGTCGGCGAGTTCCTTCGTGCGATTCTGCGATTCCGACAAATCGGCCCGGCGCTGAAATATCGTATCGACGTGCGGCAGCACTTCACGCAGTTCCTTGAGCCGATCCAAGTCGTGTTCGATGACACCTGCCTCTTGAACGAGTTTTCCGGCTGCCAGTTGCCGGGCTTTGGCCTCGGTCAACTTCTTTTGCAACCCCGCCCATTGCTGCGCCTGAAATTCGAGGGCCCGCAACCGATCTGCATCCTCCTGAGCGAGCTTCAAGCCATCTTCCGCTTCATCGATGCGGCCGGCCGAGGCGAGCAGTTCGAATTCCGTGACCTCGGCGATGGCTTCGAATTGTCCTTGCAACAATTCGACGTGCCCACGCAGTTCTTTTCTTCGGCTGTCTGCCTTTTCGTGCAATCGCTGGTAGCGCGCCAGATCGACGATGCTGGCCAACACCAGCGCGCGATCCTTGGCGCCGGAATCGAGCAGTTTTTCCGCCCGGCCCTGGAGCAGCAAGACGGACGACGTGAAGGTGTCGTAATTCAAGCCGATGTGCTCGCGAATCCAAGCGTCGAATTCGGTCTTGCGCTGCGTATCGGGTACGGGCTCGAATTCACCGTCGCCGATCCGGCGCGATACCTGTTGCGTGGCCGCCCCCCCCGTCGCTCGTCGCTTCAGCGTGCGGCGAATTTGGTAGAGAATGCCGTCCAACTCGAAGTCGAACTCGATCAAAAAGCTGTTGGAGTTTTCATTGATGAGTTCGGCGTTTCTGGTCGAGCCCCCGCGATGATGGCTGAAAAGCGCGTAGGTTACGGCATCGAAAACCGTGGATTTGCCGCTGCCGTTCGGCCCGGACAGCATCCACAAGGCCGAACCGTCGAAGCCGAGTTCCTGCTCGTCGCGGTAACAGAGGAAGCCGGAAAGTTTGATTCGTTTCGGAATCATGAATCGAGTTCCCGCATGAGCGCTTCGGCGCGTTCCAGCACGGCGGTTCGCTCTGTCGCTTCGTGGTTCATCAATTCCTTGGTCAAGTAATCGCGCACGGTGTCCACGAACGACTGGCCGCGATTGGCCTCGCCGGGCACCAGCGTCGGGCCAAGCTCGCCGGTTTCCTTCCAGTCGCGGTCGTACCAGCGCGGAAAGACGCGATCCAATTCACGCAGAATCTGGTCCAAATGACCCATGCCCGCCGTGTAGGAGACGTGCAATTTCACCAAATCGCGCTGCGCGTCCGGAAACCGCTCCGGAAGCGTCGGCAGTTCAAGGTCGGGATCGTTGATAGTGATCTCGTAAATCGGCGTCGCATCCTAAGGAAGAGTCTCCGGTTCGCCGATCAATCCCTGCGGTCCGATTTCGAATTGCATTCTGCCCGTGTGCAGGTAGATCGTCTCGTCCTTCCGGTTGTGGTACTGGAGGCTGAGCGCGTGCCCCGCCCTGATGTGGAGCACCTTGCCGACATAGCGCTCGGTCTTGGCCCAGTGCAGCTCGTAGCCCCACGGCTTCTCCACCCGCGTCACACTCATTGCGTCCCTACCTCTTGCCGGCCGCCTTCGGCTTCGAAGTGCTCGACCAGCACCCGCTCGATCTCGTCGACCGTGCCGAGCGTCATCACTCGCGCCGCGATGCGTGCCATGTCGCCGGCGCTCGTCTCGGAGACGACGCGTCGCGCCATCAGCAGGGCGCCGGGCGTCATGCTGAACTCGGTGAGGCCGCATCCGATGAGCAGCCGCAGCAGCAGCGGGTCCGACGCCATTTCGCCGCAGACGGCGACCGGAATTCCCTGGCGCAGGGCAC